>NZ_JAWOUY010000003.1:446404-495155 GCF_033339635.1 Vibrio sp. 2092
TTCAGTTGAGTCTGCTTGCTTCGCTTTTCGTGCTTTGGCACGTGCAATCGCAGCAGCCACGGCGGCTTTTTTCGGATCGTCGGTTTGCTCAGTAGGTGCTTCAGCTTCTTCCGCTTCAGTTGAGTCTGCTTGCTTCGCTTTACGTGCTTTGGCACGTGCAATGGCAGCAGCAACCGCGGCTTTCTTCGGATCGCTGTCTTGCTGTGCAGACGTTTCCGATTCTACAGATTCAGTTGAATCTTCTTGTTGTGCTTTTTTCGCTTTAGCTCGGGCGATGGCGGCCGCAACTGCCGATTTTTTATCATCAGCGTTATTGTCTGGCGTGTCGCCTTGTTCTTTTTGCGCTTTACGTTCGCGAGCAAGACGTTTGCGTTCTTCGCGCAGTTTTGCCATTTCTGAGTTATCAGGTTCACTAGAGCCTGCTTTAGCTGCTGCCGCTTGTTTAGCCTTCGCTTTGGCAATGGCTGCCGCTACGGCTGGTTTTACTGCTGGCTCTGCTTTTTCAGTGGTTTCTGTCTTTTGAGCTTTCACTCGTGCGATTGCTGCTGCTATCGCATCATCGCCGCCAGAAGACTTCATCTCTTTACGGCGCTGATCGGCAGCTTTCTTGAAGCGATTTTCACGTTCTGCTTTTTCGCGTTCCATACGCGCTTTTTTCTCTTCAAAACGCAGTTTTGCTCGCTCTGCAGCTTCCGCTTCTTGTGTTCTAGTTCTAATTTCTGCTTTCGCTTGGCGGTAGTACTGTACGAGCGGAATTTCACTTGGACATACAAACGCACAAGCGCCGCACTCGATACAATCCTTTAAGTTCAATTCTTCGAGTTTGTCATACTCTTCAGCTTTTGCATGCCATTGCAGTTGTTGAGGCAGCAGCGAAGCAGGGCACGCTTCTGCACATTGGCTACAGCGAATACATTCCATCTCATACTGGTGCGGAGAGATCTCACGACGAGTCGGAGCAAGGATACAGTTTGCTGTCTTGGTAATCGGCACTTGGGAGTGAGGAAGGGTAAAGCCCATCATTGGCCCACCCATAATTAAACGCTGTAACTTCTTATCTGCTTTATAGCCAAACTCATCCAACAGTGCTTGTACTGGTGTCCCTAATAATGCCCAAACGTTGCGTGGTTTTTTGAAGGTTTTACCAGTGAGAGTCACGATGCGTTTTATCATCGGCTCACCGTCGATGACTGCGCGTTTTATAGCGTAAAGAGAACCAACATTCTGGACCAAAATACCAATATCGGCTGGAATCGCGCCACTTGGCACTTCTTTATTGGTTAAAATTTTGATCAGCTGTTTTTCACCGCCAGAAGGATATTTAGTTGGGATAACGCGAATAACGATATCTTTGTTTATAGCCGCAGCTTCTAGCGCTTTGATTGCTTCTGGTTTGTTGTCTTCAATGCCAATAATCGTGAGCTTTGGTGTCAGGATATGTTCGACAATTTCGATACCTTGAATAAGCTCTTCGGCATGTTCTTGCATGAGCTTGTCATCAGACGTGATGTATGGCTCGCACTCTGCTGCATTAACGATAAGAATCTCGGTACGAGCAAAACCTGATTGGATTTTTTTTGCAGTAGGGAAGCCTGCGCCACCCATACCAGAAATACCAGCGAGACGAATAATATCAATCAGTGCGTCAGGGGTTTCTTGTTGGTAATCTGCGACGGGGTTTCTTTCACACCATGCATCTTTCCCATCAGGCGTGATGACTGCGCACAACTCACTTAACCCAGAAGGGTGCGCGACAGTTCGTGGCTCAATCGCGGTGAGCGTACCTGATGTTGGAGCATGCACTGGAACCGTAAAGCCGGTCTCCGATTGCGTTAATGGCTGACCTTTTAATACGTAGTCACCTTCGGCAACCAGTAGGTTACCCGCTTTACCAATGTGCTGTTTTAGCGGCAATACAATTTCTGACGGGATAGCCGCATGAGCGAGTTCAGTTTTGTTGGACTGCTTTTTATTTTCTGCCGGATGCACACCACCTGGGAAATCCCAAAGCGCGCCTGTACGAATTTGTTCAATCAAAGACAACATGTGAAACCTTACTTAATTGAATCTTTCACGTTCGCTGCATTGTCGGCAGCATCCGTAATGTTAAGTACCGGAATGGAGTGAAGTTGCCACTTCCAGCTTTCTGTGGTCGTTGCCACAGGAATCATTTCAATACAATCAGTCGGACATGGGGCAACACACAAGTCACAGCCCGTACATTCGTCTTTGATTACGGTATGGACCGCCTTTGTTCCGCCTACAATTGCATCCACCGGACACGCCTGAATACACTTAGTGCAGCCAATACACATGTCTTCATGAATAAACGCAACAGTTGGAATTTTGCTGTCGAGATCGTGCGCAGATTCTTCTGGCTCAACACCCATTAAGTCGGCGAGCTTTTCGATTGTTGCCTGACCACCAGGTGGACATTTGTTGATGTGGTCGCCATTTGCAATTGCTTCAGCATAAGGGCGGCAACCAGGGTAGCCACATTGACCGCATTGAGTTTGCGGTAAAATGGCGTCGATTTGATCCACAATAGGGTCCGCTTCAACTTTAAAGCGAATAGAAGCAAAACCAAGTATCGCGCCGAAAATCGCAGCCAGAACCGCTAACGCGATAATCGCAATTAAAATCGTACTCATCGCTTACTTCACCAAACCTGTAAAGCCCATAAAGGCGAGTGACATTAAACCTGCTGTAATCATTGCTATTGATGCACCTTTAAAAGGTACAGGAACGTCGGCGGCGGCTATGCGTTCTCGCATGGATGCAAAAAGTATCAACACCAATGAGAAACCAACAGCGGCGCCGAAGCCGTAGATGATCGATTCAATAAAGTTATGGTTTTCATTAATGTTAAGAAGTGCTACGCCCAATACTGCGCAGTTTGTTGTGATCAGCGGTAAGAAAATGCCAAGCAAGCGATAAAGCGTCGGGCTGGTTTTGTGCACAACCATTTCGGTGAACTGCACCACAACGGCTATCACCAAAATAAAACTCATGGTTCGAAGGTACTCAATACCCAGTGGACGAAGGATGTAGCTTTCCACTAAATACGCACACACTGACGCGAGCGTTAGCACAAAAGTTGTCGCTAAGCCCATACCTATTGCTGTTTCCAGTTTTTTGGACACGCCCATGAAAGGACATAGGCCCAAAAACTTCACCAGTACAAAGTTGTTCACCAGCACAGTGCCGACCAACAACAAAACATATTCGGTCATAGTTATTACGTTCTTAAAATCCGATCTTGATATTATCGTGTTTTGTGACACCAATAACAACCAGTGAACGATGTGGTTTTACATACACGATGGAAAAATAGTCGTCTATTTGATCTATTTTGATGAATCAATAAGAAATTGAATCGTTTGCTGAATGTATTGTTAGCGAGAGGATACTACCTATTAATTTTCATCTAATGTGTGATTTTAAAAAAAGCCCGCCTCTCCCAGGTAGAAAAGAGAGGCGGGCAATGCATATTTACAAGCTAATTATTTAAACTTTCTGAGTGCTTGATGGACTGTGTTTATATCTTATTCGTGAAGGTACGAGTGATGACGTCTTGCTGTTGCTCTGTCGTTAGAGAGTTAAAACGTACCGCATAACCAGACACTCGAATCGTCAACTGAGGGTATTTCTCTGGATGTTCAACCGCATCCAATAACATCTCTCGGTCTAGAACGTTGACGTTAAGGTGTTGACCACCTTCAATCGCAATGCCCTCGTTGCTTGCTTCGTGATGGAAGTAACCATCCATTAGCGCAGCTAGGTTCTTCTTCTGACTCAAGTCATCTTTACCCAATGCGCTCGGCACAATTGAGAAAGTGTAAGAAATACCATCTTTAGCGTAAGCAAACGGTAATTTAGAAACCGATGCCAGAGACGCAACCGCCCCTTTTTCATCACGACCGTGCATTGGGTTTGCACCCGGGCCAAAAGGCATACCTGCGCGACGGCCATCTGGTGTATTACCCGTTTTTTTGCCGTAAACCACGTTAGATGTGATCGTTAGGATCGATTGAGTTGGTACTGCTTCGCGGTAGGTGTGCATCTTCTGAATTTTCTTCATGAAGCGCTCAACCAGATCACAAGCGATGTCATCAACACGGGCATCATTGTTACCAAATTTTGGATAATCACCTTCGATTTCAAAATCAACGGCGATGCCATCTTCATCACGAACAGGCTTTACCGTTGCGTATTTAATTGCTGCCAAAGAGTCAGCGACAACAGACAGACCTGCAATACCACACGCCATCGTGCGGTGCACGTCGCGATCCATCAATGCCATCAGTGACGCTTCGTAGCTGTAACGGTCATGTGAGTAATGGATGATGTTCAACGCTGTGACGTATTGCGTTGCTAGCCACTCCAACATATTGTCGAAACGAGGCATCAAAGCGTCAAAGTCGAGAATTTCATCTTGAACTTTGTCCACTACCGGACCCACTTGCGCTTTCGATTTTTCATCGATACCACCATTGATGGTGTAAAGCAGTGCTTTTGCAAGGTTGGCACGTGCACCAAAGAATTGCATGTGCTGACCAACAACCTGCGGGCTCACACAACATGCAATCGCGTAGTCGTCATTGTTGAAATCAGGACGCATTAGATCGTCGTTTTCGTATTGAACCGAAGAGGTATCAATCGACACTTTTGCAGCGTATTGCTTGAACGCTTCAGGTAATTGCTCTGACCAAAGAATCGTCATGTTTGGCTCAGGAGCAGGGCCCATCGTATGTAGTGTATGTAAGTATCGGAATGTCGTTTTAGATACTAGTGTACGGCCATCAACACCCATACCTGCCATCGCTTCTGTTGCCCAGATTGGGTCGCCAGAAAACAATGAATCGTATTCTGGTGTGCGTAGGAAGCGAACCATGCGTAGCTTCATGATGAAGTGGTCAATCATTTCTTGCGCTTGTGATTCATCAATCAAACCGTTTGCGATATCGCGTTCTAGATAGACGTCTAGGAAAGTCGAAGTACGGCCCAGTGACATTGCTGCGCCGTTTTGCGATTTAACCGCCGCTAGGTAGCCAAAGTAGGTAAATTGGATCGCTTCTTGTGCTGTTTTTGCAGGTAGCGACATATCAATGCCGTATTTCAGACCCATTTGACGAATGTCTTCAAGTGCTTGAACTTGATCGGCTATTTCTTCGCGAAGACGAAGTGTTTTCTCAAGATCGTTGCCTTGTTCTAAGAACGTTTGTGTTGAGTTGTATTGCTCTTTTTTGTCTGCTTTTAAGAAGTCGATACCGTATAGTGCGAGACGACGATAGTCACCAATGATACGACCACGGCCATAGGCATCAGGAAGGCCCGTGATGATGCCGGATTTACGACAGGCTAGAATTTCTTTGGTGTAAAGGTCGAAACACGCTTTGTTGTGAGTTTTACGGTATTCAGTGAAGATCTTTTCAACCGTTGGATCCAATTCGCGGCCATAAACTTCGCACGAGTTTTTTACCATGCGAATCCCGCCATTGGCGATGATTGCACGTTTTAGCGGTTGATCAGTTTGTAAGCCAACGATCTTTTCCAGATCTTTGTTGATGTAGCCTGCATCGTGGGAAGTGATTGTTGAGGGCAAGTCTGTGTCAAAATCAATAGGGGCGTGTGTGCGGCTTTCTTGTTTTATGCCTTCAAGCACTTGGTTCCATAATGCGGAAGTGGATTCGCTAACCTCGGCTAAGAAAGACTCGTCTCCCTCATAGGGTGTATAGTTTTTTTGGATGAAGTCACGAGTGTTGACAGAGTTTTGCCATTCACCAGCAGTAAATCCAGCCCATGCATCTAGCATGTCAGTTGTCGGAATAGTCATAAGTAAATCCCTAAGTTATTGATAATTAGAATGGAGGCGACGAGTAGGACGGAACCATTCTTAACCCTTCTAATCGTATGGATTTATTTGGTATGAGTAAAATGAATGCTTTTCATTTTTTCAATGATTAAATTGCATTAATAATAGATTCAATTGGTTATGATTGTTTTTTGCTAGAAAAGAGACAGAATTAAATGTGTGGTGCTGTGAGAACACTATCTATGACAATGTTATGAGTTCTGTAATTTGAACTTATTTCGGTGTGATTTTATGGCGCCTAGATTGGCTTAGATTTCCTGGCGATTAAGATACAAAAAAAGCCGTGTCTTGCGACACGGCTTTTCTATAATCTGGCTCCTCCTGCTGGGCTCGAACCAGCGACCTGCGGATTAACAGTCCGTCGCTCTACCAACTGAGCTAAGGAGGAATTGCTTTGCTTGAAAGCGGGACGAATCTTACCGAGCACTCAAACTACTGTCAACAGTAAAAAAATACATTTTTAGCAAAAAATATTGAGTTAAGGGCTTTACTTTTCTGTATGGCTTGCCAGTAAAGGCTCGAGGTTAGTTATCCACTAAATTTGTGGATAAGTATGTTGATGAGATCTGGGTAAAGAAAGTTGATATACAACTAAGTTTTTATTTAATGAATTTTTAGTCGGAGTTATGCGCAAAATAAGCAAATAAAACAGAGATTTATCGAAGTTAATCAAAAGGTATTCAAAGTGGATAAAAATCAATCTTTTGGGGATAAGAAAGTTTTAAGCTAATTTTTGGGGAAAAGTTGTGGAAACTATAATGTGAAGAATGTGTGTAGCTCTTCAACTAGGGCGAAGTACTATATCAGAGTCACTTTTGTATGGCTATAGCATTCTAGACAAACAAGAAAATTTATTAACAATGATGGTTAAATTCTCGATAGACGTAGATTTCATTAGCTAAGGTGTATATATATACAGCCAAAGCGCAGTAAAATTGAGGAAGGGTATGAGTAAAGTCTATGAATTGGTCTCCGATTATCAGCCGTCGGGCGATCAACCAGGAGCGATCAATCAGTTGCTTGAGGGGCTCGATGCTGGGTTAGCACATCAAACATTGTTGGGGGTCACAGGCTCAGGTAAAACCTTCACACTAGCGAATGTGATTGCTCAAGCCCAACGACCTGCAATATTACTTGCGCCAAACAAAACGCTTGCTGCTCAGTTATATGGTGAGATGAAGTCATTCTTTCCTAATAATGCGGTTGAGTATTTTGTTTCTTACTATGATTACTACCAACCTGAAGCATACGTTCCCACAACAGATACTTTCATTGAAAAGGACGCTTCGGTTAACGCCCACATTGAGCAAATGCGACTGTCTGCCACTAAAGCTTTATTGGAACGGAAAGACGCTATTATCGTTGCTTCGGTTTCAGCTATCTATGGTTTGGGTGATCCGGAATCCTACTTACAAATGATGCTTCATTTGCGACGTGGAGATGTGATTGATCAGCGTGATATGCTTCGTCGCCTAGCGGAGCTCCAATACTCGCGCAATGATGTTGCTTTTGAGCGAGGGCAGTTCCGTGTCCGTGGCGAGGTGATTGATATATTCCCTGCTGAATCAGACCAAGACGCTGTGCGCGTTGAGATGTTTGACGATGAGGTGGATTGCATCAGTGTGTTCGATCCATTGACAGGCGTGGTGAAACAACGAGACTTGCCGCGCTATACCATCTATCCCAAGACGCACTATGTGACGCCAAGAGATCGCATTCTTGAAGCGATTGAAAATATTAAAGTCGAACTAGAAGTGCGCAAAAAGCAGCTTCTAGATAACAACAAGCTACTGGAAGAGCAGCGAATTAGCCAGCGCACTCAATTCGATATCGAAATGATGAATGAGTTGGGCTTTTGCTCCGGTATCGAAAACTATTCTCGTTATCTCAGTGGACGCTCGGAAGGTGAGCCGCCACCAACCCTGTTTGACTACTTACCTCATGATGGCTTGTTGATCATCGATGAATCTCACGTGACAGTACCGCAGATAGGTGCCATGTATAAAGGTGACCGTTCGCGTAAAGAAACGCTGGTGGAGTTTGGTTTCCGGTTACCTTCAGCTTTGGATAATCGTCCACTGAAGTTTGAGGAGTTTGAAGCACTAGCGCCACAAACGATTTTCGTCTCTGCTACGCCCGGAAATTACGAACTAGAAAAATCGGCGGGTGATGTGGCGGATCAAGTCGTTCGTCCTACAGGCTTGCTTGACCCTGAGTTGGAAGTTCGCCCAGTAGCGACCCAAGTCGACGACCTATTGTCTGAGATCCGTATTCGCGCAGCTAAAGATGAACGAGTTCTGGTTACAACACTGACCAAACGAATGGCTGAAGATCTCACCGAATACCTTCACGAACATGATGTTAAGGTACGTTATTTACACTCAGACATTGATACTGTTGAGCGTGTGGAAATTATCCGTGACCTTCGTCTTGGGGAATTTGACGTGCTGGTGGGAATAAACTTATTGAGAGAGGGCCTGGATATGCCAGAGGTCTCGTTAGTTGCAATTTTGGATGCGGATAAAGAGGGCTTCTTGCGGTCTGAACGCTCACTCATTCAGACCATTGGTCGTGCTGCGCGAAACATCGAAGGTAAGGCGATTCTATACGCTGACCGAATCACCAACTCAATGAAAAAGGCGATGGATGAAACTAACCGTCGTCGCGAGAAGCAGGAAGCGTACAACGAAGAAATGGGTATTTCGCCACAAGCGCTCAAACGAAATATCAAAGACATCATGGAACTTGGCGATATCACTAAGTCTAAACGCCAGCGTAACACTAAACAGGTACCATTATCGAAAGTGGCGGAGCCTTCGCAAACTTACGAGGCACTGTCCCCTCAGCAGCTAGAAAAAGAAATCAGTCGACTGGAGGCGGCGATGTATCAGCATGCGCAAGATTTAGAATTTGAGTTAGCGGCACAAAAGCGTGACGAGATTGAAAAACTACGAGCGCAGTTCATCGCAAATAGTTGAACAAACTTACCGATTTAGCTATCCAAGCATTTTAGGTCGCTTGTAAAAAAAAGAAGCCAATAGGCAGTCGGGTCTATTGGCTTGTTTTGTGAACATATCGTTCACTAACAACGTCAGTTGGCTAGGTGACCCGAGGGGTCACTATCGTTACAGCATGGTTTGTGCCACTTTTTAAATAATTGATATTATTTTTGAATTTTTTCCTTTGCCCATAATTTAGCTAATGTTATTTGCAAAATGCAAAGCGTAATGCGATTATTGTTTAAAACACAACAAAATAATAGCTAGGTTATGCAACAAAAACCCGAAGGCCCAAAGTCTCGTTACCTTTTAATGGTCGAGGACACCGCATCTGTTGCGGCTCTATACCGCTCATACCTGACACCGCTTGGCATAGATATCAATATTGTCGGCACAGGTAGGGATGCCATTGAGAGCCTAAATCATCGAATTCCAGATCTTATTTTACTCGATCTCCGTCTGCCAGATATGACGGGGATGGACGTTTTACATGCCGTTAAAAAGAGTCATCCCGACGTACCTATAATTTTTATGACCGCTCACGGTTCTATCGATACCGCTGTCGAGGCCATGCGTCATGGCTCACAAGACTTTTTAATCAAACCGTGTGAAGCAGACCGTTTACGTGTCACGGTTAACAATGCAATTCGTAAAGCGACCAAGCTAAAAAATGAAGCCGATAATCCAGGTAATCAGAGCTATCAGGGGTTTATCGGCAGTAGCCAAACCATGCAGCAGGTTTACCGTACGATAGATTCAGCGGCGAGCAGTAAAGCGAGTATTTTTATCACAGGTGAAAGTGGTACTGGTAAAGAGGTATGTGCCGAGGCTATTCACGCAGCAAGTAAACGTGGTGACAAACCTTTTATTGCAATTAACTGTGCTGCAATTCCAAAAGATTTGATTGAGAGTGAACTGTTTGGTCACGTAAAAGGGGCCTTTACTGGCGCTGCGAATGATCGTCAAGGGGCAGCTGAGTTAGCGGATGGCGGCACACTTTTTCTAGATGAGCTTTGTGAGATGGACTTGGATTTACAAACCAAGTTGCTACGATTTATTCAAACGGGCACATTCCAAAAAGTGGGTTCCTCAAAAATGAAGAGCGTGGATGTGCGCTTTGTGTGTGCCACTAACCGTGATCCCTGGAAAGAGGTACAAGAAGGTCGATTCCGTGAAGATTTGTACTATCGTTTGTATGTCATTCCTTTGCATTTACCGCCTTTACGCGAACGAGGCGAAGATGTTATTGAAATTGCATACTCACTGTTAGGTTACATGTCACACGAAGAAGGAAAAAGCTTCATACGTTTTGCGCCTGATGTCATCGAGCGATTCAACAGCTATGAGTGGCCGGGTAACGTTCGTCAGTTACAAAACGTGCTACGCAATATCGTTGTTCTAAACAACGGTAAAGAGATTACGTTGGATATGTTACCGCCACCGTTGAATCAACCGCTTGACCGTCCGTCGTCTGTGGCTAAATTAATTGAGCCGAAAGCGATGACCGCATCTGAGATTATGCCATTATGGATGACGGAAAAAATGGCAATCGAGCAAGCGATTGAAGCATGTGATGGCAATATTCCTCGAGCGGCGGGATACCTTGATGTCAGTCCGTCGACGATTTACCGCAAGTTACAGGCATGGAACGGCAAGGAAGAGCGGCAAAAAGTATGAGTGTAAATGTATTAAATCAGCAAAAAATAGATGAACTGTCGATGGAAATTGGCAGTGACAACGTACCTGTACTGTTCGATATCTTCCTAGGAGAAATGGATACCTATATCGAGAACTTATCCCAACTACAGGGGGCAGAGCGATTAGCTTACTCAAAAGAAATCAGCCACGCGCTGAAAAGTAGTGCTGCGAGCTTTGGGGCAGATCGCCTTTGTGAACTGGCGATGTCCATAGACAAAAAAGCGAAAGCCGATGATTTAACTGCGGAGTCTGAGGAATTAGAGGCGATGTTCGATCTTTTGCACGAAACTCGAGATGCTTATCGCTCTTGGCGACAGTAGCTATTTATTCCTATTAACCATTTTTCTTAGTAAACATCTGTTCTTACTGGATGCCTGAACTAAAACCCTTCGATGACAGAAGGGTTTTCATTATCAATAAACAACTTAAAAGAGGGCGCTAGTCAGGTAACGTGCTCCTAGATAGAAAGTTGTAGCTGATTTTCAATCGCTAGTTTGAGCTTGTTTCTATCGTGACGCCAGTCTCGGTTAGAGGAGGCGAGTGACTCCGTCACTACATTCCATTGACTTAAGACGTCTTGCTCGGTTTTCTCTGCTAGAACCACGTCTATTTTTCTTCCTTGGCAGGCACGTTCACACCATTCTAACTTTTGAGCCATCGTCATACGTCCTGCTGGGCCGTATTCTGGGCTCAGGTTAGCAACAAAAATGACTTTTGCTTTTGTGTTTGCTGCAATCGCTTTGCCGAGTTCAGGCAGCAATAAAGGAGGCATGATACTAGTTAAAAAACTGCCAGGGCCAAGAATAATCGCGTCCGCTTCCGCCAAAGCTGTGATGGCTTCTTTGGTAGCAGGCACTTCTGGTGAAAGATCCAAACGTCGCAAGTCTGCTTTCATTTCGTCGACATTTGTTTCTCCCGTAACCCACTTCCCATCTACGGATAACGCGGAAAGATCGGAAGGGTGTTCGGACATAGGAAGGATGTTAACGTCGACTTTTAACATATTGCGAATCAGATTAATGGCATCTAAAGGCCTGACCGATAAGTTATCGAGTGCAGTAAGCATCAAATTACCAAGATTATGACCATCAAGTTCGCCAGTGCCTTTGAAGCGATATTCAAACATCATCGAACTGATTGAAGGCTCTGTAATGAGCTGATTAATACAGTTACGTGTGTCTCCCCAAGCGATTCCTCCTTGGCAGTGACGAATTCTTCCTGTTGAACCACCATTGTCAGTCGTGGCAACAATCCCAGTTGCATTGCTGCCAAAATCTCGTAATGCGGCCAGCATTCGACCTAAGCCATGACCACCGCCAACAGCGACCACTTTTTTATCTGTGTAGATATTCATTATGTTCTTCTAATAATCTAATAAAAAACGGCTACAATTTATCTTAAGGAGTGTCTTAAAGGTACTCACTTAGCGGTAAATTGTGTCTCTAGAGAGTTTTTTATCACTCAAGTCTGGATTCCATTACAAATATTAAGTATTTTACACCGCAAAGCTATCAGAGATTTCATATCTCTGGTTGCCATAACTCCGAGCTCACTATTGCTAAGTCCTTGGATAAGCGTTTTGAGCCAGTGGCATACTGTCACAAGGGCATGATTGGAAATGGCCATGCCTCCCGTGTTTGGAAAGGTGTTCCGTGGCGCAACAATTCGAAGACAAATTTCATCGTAAGTTTTATTACTTGCGTCTGTCTGTGACCGACGTATGTAATTTCAAATGTACCTATTGCCTTCCTGATGGCTATAAGCCTTCGGGCAATAAAAACTCGTCTTTTTTATCTCTCCCTGAAATCAAACGGGTCGTAAAAGCATTCGCTGATTGTGGCACGTCAAAAGTGCGCATCACTGGTGGTGAGCCTAGCTTACGCAAAGATTTTACCGACATTATCCATTCAGTAGCGGCGACGCCTGGCATTCAAAAAGTTGCAACGACAACCAATGGCTATCGCATGGCAAAACAAGTCGCAGATTGGCGTGAAGCGGGTTTAACCCACATTAATGTCAGTGTGGATAGCCTTGACCCGCGTATGTTTCATCAAATCACAGGTGAAAATAAGTTTACTGAAGTCATGAATGGTATCGAACGTGCGTTCGAGGTCGGTTATGAGCAAGTAAAAGTTAATGTGGTGTTGATGAAAGATCTGAACCATCACGAGCTGCCAGCGTTTCTTAACTGGATAAAAGATCGTCCAATCCAACTGCGTTTCATTGAGTTGATGCAAACGGGTGAGATGGATGAGCTATTTAATAAGCACCATGTATCCGGAGTGGCAATTCGTAACCAGCTAATTGCAAATGGTTGGTTGCTGAAAGTGCGCTCGCATAATGATGGTCCTGCGCAAGTATTTGTTCATCCTGATTACAAGGGTGAAATAGGTCTTATCATGCCTTATGAAAAAGACTTTTGTGAAAGCTGCAACCGACTGCGCGTTTCTGCGATGGGTAAGCTGCACCTATGTCTGTTTGGAGACCATGGTGTAGAATTGCGTGATCTTTTGGAACGTGATGAGCAAGAGAGTGAGCTTATTGAACGTATCCAGGCGCAGTTACAAACCAAGTCGGTAAGCCATTTCTTGCATGATGGCAATACTGGTATGACGCCACACCTCGCGTCTATCGGCGGCTAACTTCATTCAATTTTTAGAGCGAGCTCACTGATAAGCTGGCTCTAACTTTTTCCGAATCGATACCAAGCGTATCAAAGCTAATTAAGAGAATAGGTGAACAAATGGGTCACGCTGAAAGCAAATTCCAACCTGCAAATATTGCCGTTCTAACGGTATCTGACACTCGTACTGAAGAAAACGATACCTCTGGTCGTTACCTAGCTGAGCATGCTCAAGAAGCGGGTCACAACGTAGTAGACAAGCAAATTGTTATTGATGACATGTATAAGATCCGCGCGATTGTTTCTCAATGGATTGCTGATGAAAGCGTACAAGCGATCATGATTACTGGCGGTACAGGTTTCACCTCACGTGATAGCACGCCAGAAGCACTTAAGCCTCTATTTGATAAAGAAGTTGAAGGTTTTGGTGAGTTGTTCCGTATGGTGTCGTACGAAGAGATCGGTACGTCTACGATTCAGTCTCGTGCGATTGCTGGTTTTGCTAACCACACCGTGATCTTCGCAATGCCAGGTTCAACTGGTGCGTGTCGCACAGGCTGGACAAAAATTATTAAACAGCAGCTGGATGCAAGTCATCGCCCTTGTAACTTCATGCCACACCTATCTGTATAACCTTTCCTAAAAGCGAAGGAAAAACAATGACCCAATTTACACATATCAATGCTTCTGGCGAAGCAAACATGGTTGACGTGTCAGCAAAAACGGAGACGGTTCGTGAAGCTCGTGCTGAAGCATTTGTTCACATGGCCCCAGAAACACTTCAACTGATTGTCTCTGGCCAGCACCACAAAGGTGATGTATTTGCGACGGCTCGTATTGCTGGTATTCAAGCTGCGAAGAAAACCTGGGATTTGATTCCACTTTGTCATCCTCTACTACTCTCTAAAGTTGAAGTTCAACTGGAAGCTATCGAAGCAGAAAACAAAGTTCGCATCGAATCAGTATGTAAACTTGCGGGTAAAACTGGTGTGGAAATGGAAGCGCTCACGGCAGCTTCCGTTGCTGCTCTAACGATTTACGATATGTGTAAAGCAGTACAAAAAGACATGGTCATTGGTCAAGTTCGTCTATTAGAGAAAACGGGTGGTAAATCTGGTCACTTTAAGGTGGAATCATGATTAAAGTACTTTTCTTTGCTCAAACTCGAGAGCTGATTGGCATCGACAGTGTCGAGTTAGACGGGCCGTTTGAAACGGTTGAATCAATTCGTGCACATCTAGTGGAAGAAGGCACTAAGAAAGATGGCAAGTGGGATTTAGCGCTCGAGCCAGGAAAGCTACTTGCTGCAGTGAACCAATCCATCGTCCCTCTGGATACACAAGTAAAAGCAGGTGACGAAGTTGCGTTTTTCCCGCCGGTAACTGGGGGTTAAGATGGATTCTCGTGTTTCTGTACAAATTGAAGACTTTTCGGTTGAGCAAGAATATCAACGTCTATCTGAAGGGACGGCTGCCGGCGCTGTCGTTACATTCGTTGGTAAAGTTCGAGATATGAACCTTGGGGATAATGTCATTGGTTTACATCTAGAGCACTATCCGGGGATGACAGAGAAGAGCTTGAGCGACATTTGTGATCAAGCTGAGTCTCGCTGGCCACTATTAGGTGTACGCGTGATTCATCGTGTCGGAGACATGGATAGCGGTGATCAAATTGTATTTGTGGGCGTTTCCAGTGCGCACCGCGGCGCGGCATTTGATGCGTGCGAGTTCATCATGGATTATCTGAAAACCCAAGCACCATTTTGGAAAAAAGAGCGTACGACGAATGAAGATCGTTGGATTGAGTCGCGCGACACCGATCATCAAGCTGCACAGCGTTGGGAAAAATAGAACTAACCCGCATTCTAGTGAAAAAAGCTAAGTGCTAATGGTACTTAGCTTTTTTTGTATTTATCTTCATTGTATTGCTCACTTTGTTTCAATATTTCCTATCTTTTGTCTGGTGATATTCTTCACAATAAAAGTTTTTTGCCCAATATATAAACAATTATTTGTTAGACTTGATTTGTCATAAATGTTAAATGATGTGTAAATATCTAGCATAAGATGCTAGTAAATGGTTTAAACTCAGATTAATCGAAAGTTTCGCCTGTTAAATGTCGCTTCTGGTCTTTATTTGGCTGGTGAATGCTTTGGGGTTAGAGTTTACTGCTAGATATGTGTGGTTTAGTCAGCATTATTGGTTTTTTTGCTACATTTTTATGGCAAATTACTTCAATGATTGCTAATGTGTGCCGCAGTCTTTGTAAGGTTTTAGACTTTTGTGCTCAGAAAGTGCACTAAAAAAATCTAAAACTCTGACCGTTCCTGGCCCTTACAAAGAAGTCATGGATGCTAACGAAAAAATTTGGAGTTTTACGCATGTATAAGAATAAAATCACGCGCGCTTTATTTATTGGTGCTGGTCTTTCTCTCGCTCTAGCTGGTTGTGGTGAAAAGCCTGCGGAGAAACAAGCTGCTGAGCCTGCTCCGGCTCCAGCCCCTGAAGCTAAATCTGATTCTAAAGAGCCAAAACTTGCTGCTGTTCAAGAATTGGTGCGTGGTAACGGTACAGAAGTTGCGACAATAGACCCTCATAAATCTCAAGGTGTTCCAGAATCCCACGTGATTCGCGATCTTCTTGAAGGCCTTGTAAACCAAGATGCGGACGGTAACACTATCCCTGGTGTTGCAGAATCTTGGGAAACTGAAGACAACAAAACATACACTTTCCACTTACGTGAAGACGCAAAATGGTCAAACGGTGATCCTGTCACTGCAGGTGATTTCGTTTACAGCTTCCAACGCGCAGTCGATCCAGCAACCGCCTCTCCATATGCTTGGTACATGGAATACACCAAGATGAAGAACGCAAAAGACATTGTTGCGGGTAAAAAAGATAAGAGCGAGTTAGGTGTTAAAGCGGTTGACGATCACACGTTAGTGGTTGAGTTAGATACTGCAGTACCATATTTTGTAATGATGATGGGCCACACGACAGTGAAACCTGTTCATCAAGCAACTGTTGAAAAGTTCGGCGATCAATGGACGAAGCCAGAGAACTTTGTAGGTAACGGTGCTTATGTTGTTGACAACTGGGTTGTAAACGAGCGTTTGGTTCTAAAACGTAACGAACAGTACTGGGACAACGAAAACACGACGCTTGACCAAGTTACTTTCCTACCAATCGAGAACCAAGTAGCGGAAATGAACCGCTTCCTAGCGGGTGAAATCGACTTCACGAACGAGCTGCCTACAGAGCACTTCAAGCGTCTGAAGAAAGAGCACCCACAAGAAGTGTCGGTAACCGGTAACTTATGTACTTACTACTACATCTTCAATACGAAGAAAAAGCCGTTTGATGATGTTCGTGTGCGTAAAGCGATTTCTTATGCGATTGACCGTAACATTGTGACCGATGCGATTTTAGGTCAAGGTCAAAAGCCAGCTTACTTCCTAACACCTGAAATTACGGCAGGTTTCAACCCAGAAATTCCTGCATACGGCAAAATGACGCAAGAAGAGCGTAACGCAGAAGCTGCGCGTCTATTGGAAGAAGCGGGTTACGGCGCAGACAACCCTCTTGAATTTAACCTTCTATACAATACATCAGAGAACCACAAGAAACTTGCGGTTGCACTGGGTTCAATGTGGAAGAAGACACTTGGTCTAGACGTTACGCTAGAAAACCAAGAGTGGAAAACTTACCTATCTACCAAAGATTCTGGCAACTTTGAGGTTGCTCGTGCAGGTTGGTGTGGCGACTACAACGAAGCTTCATCTTTCCTAACGCTGATGATGAGTAATAACACTACTGGTGGTATTCACTACGACAGCAAAGAGTACGATGCGATCATGAACAAAGCATTTGCTTCAACTTCTGACGAAGAGCGCCAAGCACTTTACCTAGAAGCAGAGAAGTTGATGGCAAAAGATATGCCAATCGCACCTATCTACCAGTACGTGAAATCACGTCTACTATCACCGAAAGTTGGTGGCTTCCCAGTAAATAACGCGGAAGACAAGATTTACTCTAAAGATCTCTACATCACAGAGTAATTCGTAACTCGATAGAACTATAAAAATGAGGCCCTACATGTGAGAAATTGCATGTAGCGCCTGTGTTTAGTCCAAAAGAATTGGACGACTTCTTTAATTTAACTGTCACAGACTGAAAGAGTGAGTTTATGCTTAAATTCATCGCAAAAAGGATATTTGAGGCGATCCCAACAATGTTGGTTTTGATCACCGTATCTTTCTTTCTTATGCGCTTTGCACCGGGAAACCCTTTCTCGACAGAGCGTCCATTGCCACCCGAAGTAATGGCAAATATCGAAGCTAAATATGGCTTGGATAAACCTGTATTTGAACAATACACCACGTATTTGACCAATGTTATCCAAGGTGATTTCGGACCGTCATTTAAATACCTTGATTACTCAGTAAACGAGCTGATCGCGGTTGCCTTACCTGTTTCGGCTAAAGTGGGCTTCATCGCCTTTATCTTTACTTTGATAATGGGGGTTACCGTCGGTACCATTGCTGCGCTCAAGCAAAATACTTGGATTGATTACACCATTATGTCGACTGCGATGCTTGGTGTCGTAATGCCATCCTTCGTATTAGCGCCTGCGCTTATCTACATATTCTCGCTTCACTGGAATATCTTCCCTGCGGGCGGTTGGCAAGATGGTAGCTGGCAGTATTTAGTGCTTCCTGTTATTGGTATGTCGCTACTGTATGTTGCTACCTTTGCTCGTATTACGCGTGGTTCGATGATCGAAACCTTAAACAGTAACTTTATTCGTACGGCACGTGCTAAAGGTCTAAGTTACCGTTATATCATTATCAAACACGCTCTTAAGCCGGCACTTCTCCCTGTTGTTTCTTACATGGGTCCAGCTTTCGTAGGTATCATCACCGGTTCCGTTGTTATCGAAACCATTTTTGGTCTGCCTGGTATTGGTAAACTATTCGTTAACGCTGCGTTTAACCGTGACTACTCGCTAGTAATGGGGGTAACCATTCTGATTGGTTTCCTATTCATTCTATTCAACGCGATTGTAGATATTTTACTTGCAATGATTGACCCTAAAATTCGCTACTAACAGGGACGTTTGGTTATGTTAACGAAAAAAGAAAACCTAGAAGCGATTGAGAAATTCTCCGAAAACTTGGAGATTGAAGGTCGCAGTCTTTGGCAAGATGCTCGTATCCGTTTCATGCGCAACAAAGCGGCGATGGTGAGCTTATTCCTTCTTGTTCTAATGACGTTGGCGGTTATTATCCTGCCAATGATCGCACCGTACACATTTGATGATACTGACTGGTACGCGATGCACGTTGCACCGAATGCTGACCATTGGTTTGGTACTGACAGCTTAGGCCGTGATTTATACGTGCGTACGCTAATTGGAGGTCGTATTTCGTTGATGGTAGGTGTTATGGGTGCATTTGTAGCGGTACTGATTGGTACGCTCTACGGCGCAGCATCTGGTTTCATCGGCGGTAAAGTTGACCGCGTAATGATGCGTATTCTAGAAATTTTATACGCGGTACCGTTTATGTTCCTGGTGATTGTACTGGTAACATTCTTCGGTCGTAACATCATGCTGATCTTCGTTGCGATTGGTGCTATCGCATGGCTAGATATGGCGCGTATCGTACGTGGTCAGACTCTTAGTCTACGTAGCAAGGAGTTTATCGAAGCGGCACATGTGTGTGGTGTAAGCAACTGGAAAATCATTACTCGTCATATCGTACCGAACGTACTGGGTATTGTAGCGGTATACTCTACGCTGCTTATCCCAAGTATGATTCTAACGGAATCATTCCTATCATTCCTTGGTCTTGGTGTTCAGGAACCAATGACAAGTTGGGGCGCTCTTCTACAAGAAGGTGCACAGACAATGGAAGTAGCAATCTGGCAGTTGGCATTCCCAGCAGTGTTCATGGTTGTGACGCTATTCTGCTTCAACTACGTTGGTGACGGCCTGCGCGATGCGCTGGATCCAAAAGACAGATAATTAAAAGATAAGATTAAGGAAGCAATGATGAGCTTATTAGATGTCAAAGATCTGCGCGTCGAATTCACCACGCAAGATGGTATCGTAACCGCAGTAAACGATTTGAACTTCTCTCTCAACCAAGGCGAAACCTTAGGTATCGTTGGAGAGTCGGGATCAGGTAAATCTCAAACCGTATTCGCAATCATGGGCCTTTTGGCTAAGAACGGTATTATTTCTGGTAGCGCAAAGTTTGAAGGCAAAGAAATCCTAAACTTACCAGAAAAAGAACTGAACAAAGTGCGTGCGGAACAGATCGCAATGATCTTCCAAGACCCAATGACATCACTGAACCCTTACATGAAAGTGAGTGATCAGTTGATGGAAGTGCTTATGCTGCACAAAGGCATGGGCAAAGCGGAAGCATTTGAAGAATCAGTACGCATGCTGGAAGCGGTAAAAATCCCTGAAGCGCGTAAGCGTATCACGATGTACCCGCATGAGTTTTCAGGCGGTATGCGTCAGCGTGTAATGATCGCGATGGCGTTGTTATGTCGTCCTAAACTGCTTATTGCCGATGAGCCAACAACAGCACTTGATGTGACGGTACAAGCACAGATCATGGACTTGTTGAATGAGCTGAAATCTGAGTTCAACACAGCGATCATCATGATCACGCACGACCTTGGTGTGGTTGCAGGTTCGTGTGACAAGGTGCTGGTGATGTATGCAGGCCGTACTATGGAGTACGGTAACGTAAACGAAATTTTCTACAATCCAAGCCATCCTTATGCGGAGGGGCTGCTGAAGGCGATTCCTCGCCTCGATACTGAGGGTGAAATTCTGCCGACCATTCCTGGTAATCCACCAAACTTGCTTCGTTTACCGCCGGGCTGCCCTTATCAAGAGCGCTGTCACCGTGTGATGGATCGTTGTAAGCGCGAGGCGCCAATTCTGACACCATTTGGTGATGGTCGTCAGCGTGCATGTTTTTCTGAATGGGAGGCTTGGAACAAATGAACGCAGTAGACAAAAAACTAATTCTGGACATTTCTGAGCTGAAAGTTCACTTCAGCATTGCCTCAAAGTCGGCATGGCCGTGGTCAAAGCCTTCGAGCCTGAAAGCGGTAGATGGCGTGAACGTTCGACTATACGAAGGGGAAACGCTTGGTGTAGTAGGTGAATCAGGTTGTGGTAAATCGACGTTTGCTCGTGCCATCATTGGTCTGGTTGAAGCTACTGACGGCCAAGTAGTTTGGTTGGGTCAAGACCTTACTAAAATGAAAAGCGTTCAGCGCCGTGAGACGCGTAAAGAAATTCAGATGATTTTCCAAGACCCATTGGCATCGCTGAATCCGCGTATGACTGTTGGTGATATCATTGCTGAACCTCTTGAGACATTCTATCCAGAACTGTCTAAGCAGGAAGTGAAAGATCGCGTTAAAGAGATGATGGCGAAAGTTGGCCTATTACCTAACGTGATTAACCGTTACCCACACGAGTTCTCGGGTGGTCAGTGTCAGCGTATCGGGATAGCGCGTGCGCTTATCCTTAAGCCTAAGATGATCATTTGTGACGAGCCAGTATCGGCGCTTGATGTATCTATTCAAGCTCAGGTGGTTAACCTACTTAAAGAGATTCAAAAAGAGTTAGGGCTTTCTCTGGTATTCATTGCGCATGACTTGTCTGTTGTTAAACACATTTCAGATCGCGTTTTAGTTATGTATTTAGGTAATGCCGTTGAGCTTGGCGAGGCCGAGGCTCTGTTTGCTGATCCTAAGCACCCATATACGCGTGCGCTGATGTCTGCGGTTCCGATCCCGGACCCGGATATTGAGCGCAATAAGAAAATCCAAATGCTAGAGGGTGATCTTCCTTCACCTATCAACCCACCGTCGGGTTGTGTATTCCGCACTCGTTGCCCACAAGCAACCGAAGAGTGTGCAAAGACGAAGCCAACCATTTTAGGTAATGACGTTCACGCGGTATCTTGTTTACACGTTAGTGTATAAATTCAGCCTGTGACGGGCTTAAGCGCGACACCTTCATCGGGTCGCGCTTTTTTTATGTGTCTGATTTATACATTCGAATTTCTTGAACATGATGTCCTAAGTTCGATGATTCTCTGTTTGATAGGAAACGCTAATATAGACACAAACAGAACGAGAGGAGAGCAATCATGGGTAAGTTGGTTGAAGGTGTTTGGCAAGATGTCTGGTATGACACAAAATCAAATGGTGGCAAATTTGTGCGCGAAGATGCCGGATTCCGTAACTGGGTTAAAAACGACCCTGATGCGGAATTTACACCAGAGTCCGGTCGATACCATTTGTATGTCTCTCTTGCTTGTCCGTGGGCACATCGAACCCTCATTTTCCGCAAGCTGAAAGGTTTAGAACCACATATTGATGTCACGGTCGTTTGCCCTGATATGCTCAGCCAAGGTTGGCAAATGGGGCTTCCTGAGCCATTGTTTGGTCACACGCGCATGTATCAAATTTACACGCAGGCCAAACACGATTACACGGGCCGCGTAACCGTGCCTGTACTTTGGGATAAAAAGACCAATACTATTGTGTCAAACGAGTCGTCAGAGATCATTCGCATGTTTAACTCGGAGTTCAATGCGTTAACAGGGAATCACGACGACTACTATCCAGATCATCTAAAACACGTTATTGATGAGTGGAACGATTTTGTTTATCCAAATGTCAACAACGGAGTGTATCGTTGTGGCTTCGCGACTACACAAGAGGCGTATGAAGAAGCGTTTGATTCTTTGTTTAATGCGTTAGATAAAATCGATGCTCACTTAGCGACGCATCGTTACTTAGCAGGGAACACAATTACTGAGGCTGATTGGCGTTTGTTTACGACTCTTATTCGTTTTGATGCGGTGTATGTGGGGCATTTCAAGTGTAACAAGCAGCGCATCGCAGACTACGAAAATATACAAGGCTACTTAAAAGAGTTATATCAAGTCGAAGGCGTCGAAGAAACGACGGATTTCTATCACATTAAACGCCACTACTACTTCAGCCACACTGGGATTAATCCGACGCAAGTTGTACCAAAAGGGCCTGATTTAGACCTAAATACTCCTCATGGAAGAGAAAGGATTGGCTAGTTTGCTGCTTCCATTGCAAATGAAAAAGTACTTAACGGTTAGCAATGCCGTTAAGTACTTTTGTGTCATCTAAATACCGGGAGTAGGAAGTTTACTTTTTCATTCATCGCCACCTTACTTAGCGCGTACGATGTCCATCACTAGCTTTCCGTCCACTTTTACAGGACCGTCCTCTTTAGCGCCGAGCGTATACTCAAACACACCAGTCTTCATGCCACCTTTCTCTCCGTGGACCATTAACATCAGCATATCGCCTGATTCTACTGGTTCCATCAAAATTGCATTTACGTTTTCATTCTTTCCCATTTTTAACGGAGCGTAGCCGATAACAGGACCAGGCTTCATTGATTCGTCTGTTCGGTGGACAACCATCCACCCATTGTCATCAGCATGAGCCATTTCAGCGGTCACCGTTCCTCCGGACATATCTTGATCGACGCCTTTAATACTCGAGGCGGAAAAGCTGAATGAAGAAAAACTAATCAGAAACGCAGCTAAACCAAACTTTATCAGTGATGTATTGATGAAATCCTTCATATATATTCCTTAGCAGTCAATGAGTTTGTGCATTGCAGTAGCTTTTACGTATTTCCTAGCAAAAAAGTTTAGCTAAAACGTAAATAATGCCGATAAATTGAACAGGGGCCGTGCTGCCTTGGAGCCAATGTATTTTGGGGAATGGGTCAATCGGTGTAAGAACAAGCGCGAGCATTGTCGATTAGGTGTGGTGGGGCGATAGGGAGAAAAGCTTTGCGCACCAGTAATTATAGGTTGTGCAGTGATTGGTATAAAAAACAAATAAGTGTTCTGGCCAGCAATAGAAAAAGCCCTCGACGAATCGAGGGCTTTGTATCTATATCTAACTAGATGTCAGAAGCGATTATTTAGCTTCTTGGTCTGCTTGGATAGCTGTTAGAGCGATGGTGTACACGATGTCGTCTACTAGCGCGCCACGAGACAAGTCGTTTACAGGCTTACGCATACCTTGCAGCATTGGACCGATAGATACTAGGTCAGCTGAACGTTGTACCGCTTTGTAAGTTGTGTTACCCGTGTTTAGGTCTGGGAATACAAATACTGTCGCTTTACCTGCAACTGGAGAGTTTGGTGCTTTAGAAGCAGCAACGTTTTCCATAATAGCAGCGTCGTACTGTAGAGGGCCGTCAATGATAAGATCAGGACGTTTCTCTTGAGCCAGTTTTGTTGCTTCACGTACTTTATCAACGTCTGCACCCTTACCAGATTCACCTGTAGAGTAAGAGATCATTGCAACGCGTGGTTCGATACCAAATGCTGCTGCAGAGTCAGCAGATTGGATAGCGATTTCAGCAAGCTGTTCAGCAGTTGGATCTGGGTTGATTGCACAGTCACCGTAAACCAGTACTTGATCAGGCAGAAGCATGAAGAATACTGAAGATACGATAGACGCATTTGGTGCCGTCTTGATGATTTGGAACGGAGGAACGATAGTGTTCGCCGTAGTGTGAACAGCACCAGAAACTAGGCCGTCAACTTCGTCGTTCTCAAGCATCATTGTGCCTAGGAATACTGAATCTTGTAGCTTCTCACGAGCCACAACTTCAGTCATGCCTTTAGCACCGCGCAACTCAACTAGGCGAGCAACGTAGTTTTCACGAACAGCATCTGCATCAATGATGGTTACACCAGTACCTAGCTCAACGCCTTGTTGAGCCGCTACGCGACGGATTTCATCTGGGTTACCTAGAAGTACACAGTCTGCAATGCCGCGTTCAGCACAGATTGCCGCTGCTTTAACTGTGCGTGGTTCGTCACCTTCTGGAAGAACGATACGCTTACCTGCTTTACGAGCAAGTTCAGTTAGCTGGTAACGGAACGCTGGTGGGCTTAGACGACGAGACTTCTGAGTGCCTTCAGTCATAGACTCGATCCAGTTACCGTCGATGTGGCCAGCAACGTGTTCGTTGATGAACTCGATACGCTCTTTATCGTCTGCAGGTACTTCTATGCTGAAGCTCTGTAGGTTTAGAGACGTTTGCCAAGTGTTACCTTGTGCTTTGAAGATAGGTAGACCAGTGTCGAATGCTGGTTTACATAGGCCTTCGATTTCGCTAGGGATATCGTAACCGCCAGTTAGCAGTACTGCACCAATATCCACACCGTTCATTGCAGCAAGAGAAGCAGCAACGATAACATCAGGACGGTCTGCAGAAGTAACAAGTAGAGAACCCGGTTTGAAGTGCTCAATCATGTTTGGCAGAGAACGTGCACAGAAAGTGATGCTCTTGATGCGACGAGTGTTGATGTCACCTTCGTTGATGATATCTGCTTTCAGGTGTTTAGCCATGTCGATTGCACGAGTCGCAATCAGATCAATGCTCCATGGCACACAACCTAGTACACGAATTGGAGAAGTGTTGAAAATTTCCATCACTTTCAATTCGTTTTGTTTCGCGCTGTCTGCATCGTCAAAGATTTCAGATAGGTCAGGGCGAGTACGGCCAGCTTCGTCAACAGGAGCGTTTAGTTTGTTGATGATAACACCAGAGATGTTTTTGTTTTTAGTGCCGCCGAAGTTAGAACATGCTACTTCGATACGCTCTTTCAGTTGCGCAGGGTTATCAGTACCTGGAGTCGCAACTAGCACGATTTCTGCACCAAGTGTTGCCGCGATTTCCGCGTTTACTTGGTTTGCAAATGGGTGCTTACGAGTAGGTACAAGACCTTCGATTAGCGTAACGTCTGCGTCTTTGTTGATTTGGTTGTAACGTTCAACAACGGTTTCTAGCAGCTCGTCCATGTTGTCGTTACCGATTAGGCTTTCAGCAACAGACATCGCCATTGGTTCACCGATCTTCATATCGCTGTTACGACCAACGATAGTTGAAGTCAGATCTGGCTGATCACCACCTGAACGTGGCTGACAGATTGGCTTGTAGAAAGAAACTTTAACGCCTTTACGCTCCATAGCGCGAAGAACACCCATGCTAACGCTTGTTAGGCCAACGCCTGCGCTAGTAGGGATAAGCATAATAGTACGAGACATTCGTAGAGTACCTTTAGCTATTTGGGGGATAAAAGCTCAACTCTTATTCCATGAAGCTCGAAGAATAGGAGTTGAGCCCCTAAGAAATTCGTTTGATTGAAAATCTGGCTAGCCGAGTGGCTAGCCAGGAATTCAATTAAAGACCTGTCAGGCGAGCAGTGTCTTCAGCGATGACTAGCTCTTCGTTAGTAGAGATAACCATTGCAGGGATACGGCTGTTTTCAGTCGTGATAACGCCTTCGCCGCCGAAGCGAGCTTTAAGGTTAGCTTCGCTATCTACTTCGATACCGAAGATGCCAAGACGGTTTAGAACCATTTCACGGATAGGGCCAGAGTTCTCGCCGATACCGCCAGTGAAAGTGATTGCGTCTAGACGGCCTTCCATTGAAGCAGTGTAGCCAGCAACGTATTTAGCTAGACGGTGGCAGAACACGTCCATTGCGCGCGTTGCTTCTTCTTTTTGACCGTAGTTGTCTTCAACGAAACGACAGTCAGAAGTCACTTCAGTTAGACCTTGAAGACCAGACTCTTTAGTTAGCATCGTGTTGATTTGATCAACAGAGTAACCTAGAGCGTCGTGTAGGTGGAAGACGATAGCAGGGTCGATGTCGCCACAGCGAGTACCCATTACCAGACCTTCAAGTGGAGTAAGACCCATAGAAGTGTCTACAGATTGACCGTTCTTGATCGCACATACAGATGCGCCGTTACCTAGGTGACAGTTGATGATGTTTACTTCTTCAACTGGTTTGTTTAGTAGGCCTGCAACTTCACGAGTGATGAACAAGTGAGAAGTACCGTGCATGCCGTAACGACGGATACCGTGTTCTTTGTATAGGTTGTATGGAAGAGCGTATAGGTAAGACTCTTCAGGCATAGTTTGGTGGAACGCAGTGTCAAATACAGCAACGTTTTTCAGCTCTGGGAAGTTTTTCTTAGCCGCTTCGATACCGATGATGTGAGCAGGGTTATGAAGAGGTGCAAATGTTGCAGCGTCTTGAATACCTTTTAGAACTTCATCAGTAATTAGTGCAGATTGAGTGAACTGCTCGCCGCCGTGAACGATACGGTGACCGATTGCGCCTAGGTTAGCTTTAAGCTCTGGCTTAGAAGCAAGAATAGTTTCTACCATAAACGCTAGTGCTTCTTCGTGAGCTGCACCATTGCCTAGTTGAGCTTCGTGCTTGCCATCAAGTTTCCACTTGATGCGAGCTTCAGGAAGGTGAAGACACTCAGCAAGACCTGACAAGTGCTCGTCGCCGTTCTCGGCATCAACAACGGCAAATTTAAGAGAAGAACTACCGCAGTTTAAAACTAAAACTAGCTTAGACATGTATGACTACCTGTTATTCGTCTGATAAAAAATCAGTTAAAGAATGAAAAATTAATCACAAGAATAGCCGATACCCAGAAGGCTGCGTACTAATCCTGGTCAAAAATTGTTCTAATTCCATATAAAGAAATAGTGATGAACCCTTCCATCACTATGATGCGATCCGTGCAGATAGATATCTCGGAGTTGCTTAAATTGTAAATAACAGCAACAATGAGATTGAGGGTCTGCAAAGGATAGCGATAATAAGCAATGATAACAAAAAAAATTTGAAAGAATATTAACTTTCATCAATTTTTTGTACCTTCAGTTGAAATGTTCAACTATTTTTTAGTGAGAGAGCGGTATGAGTAATAAAGTCGGATTGATCCATAGCCTGAAAGATGGCCAGAATTACATGGAGATCTGGCCAGTTCGTAAAGAGCTAAGCGCCATATTTCCGGAACAGCGTATCATTAAGGCGACTCGCTTTGGCATTAAAGTCATGCCGGCCGTTGCTGCGATCAGCGTACTCACTCAAATGGCATTCAACAATTACCACGCGTTACCTCAATCCATTGTTGTTGCCTTGTTTGCGATTAGCTTGCCACTTCAAGGCATTTGGTGGCTTGGTGCTCGATCCAACACGAAATTGCCGCCTTCTTTGGCCTCTTGGTATCGGGAGTTGCATCAAAAAATTGTGGAAACAGGTTTTGCATTAGAGCCTGTCAAAGCTCGCCCTCGTTACAAAGAGCTTGCGATAATACTGAACCGAGCGTTTCGCCAGCTCGATAAATCGTCATTAGAGCGTTGGTTCTAATTTAAATTGTTTGAAATGGAGTGTGCACTGGCCGCTCCATTTTTGATCCTGCCTCTATTACCTACTTTGACGGTCGTTGATGAAGCGAGCGAAGCTTTGTTTACCAAAGATTCTTTCCGGATGAAGAAGTCCCCCCGATCACAAATGTTGCTTTAGTGTTAAATCTTTCTTTTCTTTACTAAGACTTAGTAGTAATAATAAAAACAAGATGCGCAAGAAGTGCACAGTTATATGAACACAACAATACCGCCTTCAAACATTTGAATTCACGAGTCGATACACATATTGAAAGCTCGTGAAACAAGGACGAAGTCACATCAAGGAGTTATGATGAAAACGAAACGTTTATTAGCCACTGCCGTTCTATCAGCTACTGCTATTTTCTCTTCTACCAATGTACTGGCCGCCACTGCAACTGTCGCAGTTTCACAGATTGTCGAACACCCGGCGTTAGACGCGACGCGCCAAGGATTGCTTGATGGTTTGAAAGCGAAAGGCTACGAAGAAGGCAAAAATCTAGAATTTGATTATAAGACCGCACAGGGTAATCCAGCGATTGCGGTGCAAATTGCCCGTCAGTACGTCGGCGAAAATCCTGATGTGTTAGTTGGCATCGCGACACCTTCGGCACAAGCCTTGGTGTCGGCTACTCGCTCTATTCCTGTTGTCTTTACTGCGGTAACAGATCCGGTTGGTGCGAAATTGGTTAAGTCGATGGAACAACCAGGCAAAAACGTAACTGGCCTGTCTGATCTTTCACCCGTTGCTCAGCATGTCGATCTCATCCAAGAAATTCTTCCTCAGGTGAAAAGCATCGGGGTTGTATTTAATCCCGGTGAAGCTAATGCCGTGACTTTAGTTGAATTACTAAAAGAAAGCGCAAAAGCAAAAGGCATACAAGTGGTTGAAGCGACCGCACTAAAAAGTGCTGATGTTCAGTCTGCGACTCAAGCGATTGCAGCGAAATCAGACATTCTTTACGCCCCAACAGACAATACAGTTGCAAGTGCGATTGAAGGGATGATTGTGGCAGCGAATCAAGCGAAGAAACCTGTATTTGGTGGCGCGACGTCGTATGTCGAAAAGGGTGCAATTGCAGGCTTAGGTTTTGACTACTACCAGGTTGGTGTACAAACCGCGGATTATGTGGCGGCGATTCTTGATGGTCAAGAACCAGGCAAGCTGGATGTAAAAGTCGCGACGGGTTCTGACCTTGTAATTAATGAAAGCGCAGCATCTAAGCTCGGTATCAAGCTGCCAAGTTCTGTGGTTGAACGTGCGACAAGCATGCAATAAGTAACGTTCTTTTGGGGTAAAGACCGTCACGCTGGTTGGTAGAGGCTTGCCCCAAAATTGATACTCGCCAGACTTCTCGTGTAGAGCATTCTGCTAGAGAAGAAGGGGAGTATACGTTAGAAGTCTTACGTTCAGGTTGGTATTAGCCAGCCTGAGCATGCAGAAAGGAGCAGTTATGTCTGCATTTGCTTTTTTTGGCGCACTCGAAATTGGCTTGATTTATGGCCTAGTCGCTCTGGGTGTGTATCTTACGTTCCGTGTTCTCGATTTCCCCGATTTGAGTGTGGATGGCAGTTTTCCAATGGGAGCGGCGGTGGCTGCAACGGCGATTGTCGCAGGTATTAATCCTTGGCTTGCGACAATAATGGCGATGATAGCTGGTAGTATGACGGGGTGGGTAACCGCTTTTCTGGCTGTTCGGTGTGGTATTTTACACCTGTTAGCTTCCATTCTTACCATGATCGCTGCATTTTCAATTAATATTCGTATTATGGGCAAACCTAATATGGCGTTGCTTGGAGAGGATACGATTCTCACTCCGTTTGAAGCATTGGGCGATGCGATGTTTATTCGCCCTCTGGTTGTTGGGGTCTTAGTTCTTCTTTCCGCTTTCTTTGTCATTCGCCTGCTGAACAGCGACTTTGGTCTTGGTTTACGAGCCACGGGTGTGAATGCGCGTATGGTTTCTGCGCAAGGGGCGAGCACTGGCTTTTATACCTACTTTGGCTTGGCTTTATCCAACGGGTTTGTGGGATTCGCAGGCGCGTTGTTTGCACAAGCGAACAGCTTTGCGGATGTGACCTCTGGCGTGGGCACCATTGTCGTTGGTTTGGCAGCTGTGATTTTGGGGCAGACCCTTATTCCCGGGCGCAAGATTTGGGTTGCGGTATTTGCGGTCATCATCGGTTCGGTACTTTATCGCCTTGCAGTGGCTTTCGCTTTGAGCTCTGGCATGTTTGGTTTACAAGCTTCAGACCTCAACCTTGTTACCGCAGTATTGGTGGCTGTGGCGCTTATTGCTCCAAAGCTAAAACAGAGCATGAGAGCGAAACAACGCGTTACTGATGCTAAACAAGCGGCATCAAAAAATGGTTCAGGGGAGGCATTATGATCGAACTAAATAATATTCAGGTCACGTTCAACCCTGGGACGATTTTGGAAAATCGTGCATTGAAAGGCGTCTCTTTAGAGGTGCCAGAGCATCAATTTCTTACCGTGATTGGTTCTAATGGCGCAGGAAAATCGACGTTGCTTGGTGCGGTGACAGGTGAGACGCCGATGATAGGTGGTCAGGTTATCATTGACGGCAAAGACGTCACCAAGCAGACGGTTGCCCAACGTGCGACGCAATGCGCCCGAGTGTTTCAAGATCCATTGGCCGGGACTTGTGGCGAACTGACGATAGAAGAGAACATGGCTCTAGCGCACATGCGTGGTAAAAAACGCAGCTGGGGGTTGGCGCTCTCTACTAAACGTCGCAAGCTGTTCCAAGAGCGAATTAGCATCCTCGGTCTTGGTTTAGAAGACCGCTTGGGCGATAGCATTGGGTTGCTGTCTGGTGGGCAACGACAAGCCGTTAGCCTTGTGATGGCGACGTTATCGGAGAGTAAGTTGTTATTGCTTGATGAACACACGGCTGCGCTTGATCCTCGTATGGCGGCGTTTGTTATCGACTTAACTAAACGTATTGTCGATGAGTTCGATTTAACCGTGATGATGGTGACGCATTCGATGAAAGACGCATTAGCATGTGGCGATAGGACCGTAATGCTTCACCAAGGTGAAATTGTGCTTGATGTGGCTGGAGAGCAGCGCGCTAACATGCAAGTACCAGACTTGTTGGATATGTTCTCTAAAGTGCGTGGTGAAGAGCTTGCAGATGACAGTCTCTTGTTGAACTAAGCGGTATCGGACAAGTCACTACGCCTACTAAGTGTGATCCTCCTTGAGAAAATTGGCTGATATGTCAACTCGCAGGGAGGATTTCTTGTCTCTAATTCTTCAATAACATAGTGGCATATCCGATGACGAGGAGTGCCCATAATGAACCTGCCATTTATTTTTCATAGTCAAACTATTGATGGTTTAGCTTTTAATGACGAGCAAGTTACAGTCAGACTGAAAACCGAGACATTGGATTTTGATTCCGTCTATGTGCGTATTGAGCCGGACAATGAAGAATATCTGGTCGACATGGCTCAAGTAGGAACGGCTGGTGAATTATTACTATGGGAGGCATCGTTTCGACCAAATCAAGATCGAGATGTCACACATTATGTGTTTAAGCTCCTCAAAGACGGACAACAATACTGGCTCGATGCACGAGGCGTACAAAAGCGTATTCCACCCAAAGAGTTCCACTTTAAGTTGAATGTAGAGCATCAACCACCAAGCTGGGTCCAAGAGCAAGTTTTCTATCAAATCTTTCCTGACCGTTTTTCTGCTAGTAAAAGTGAGTCTGATATTCGCCACGCTTATGCTCAGTATGATTCTGCATCGATCGTCAAGCCGTGGGGAGACGCGGTAGGCTCTCACCAAAATACCGGGGCGCGTGAATTCTTTGGCGGCGACCTCAAAGGTGTGGAGCAAAAGTTGGACTATCTTGAACAGCTCGGCGTTACTGCGCTTTATTTTAATCCGATCTTTTCTTCACCAAGTAATCATAAATACGACACCACTGATTACTTCACTGTTGACCCTATGTTCGGCACCAATGATCAGTTTGCTGAACTGTGTGAGAAAATCCGTGGTAAGAATATGAAGATTGTCTTAGACGCGGTGTTTAACCACACGTCAGTGCATCATCCTTGGTTTGATATCGAACAAAAAGGAGAAGGAGCGTATGGCAATCCGCAGTCAAAGTTCCGTGATTACTACTTTTTCGAAGGCGAAACCAATCACTACATTGGTTGGAAAGGCATTGGTAACTTACCGGTTCTGAACTTTGAAAATGAACAGGTGCGCGACTACATCTACCAAAGTGAAGAGTCTGTCATCAAGTATTGGCTGAAGCCACCGTACTTGGTTGATGGCTGGCGGTTTGATGTAATCCATATGCTTGGCGAAGGGGACGGCGCGAAAAACAATGCTCATTATGTGGCAGCGTTTCGTCATGCAACTAAGTCAGTAAACCCGAATGCTTATGTGTTAGGTGAGCACTTTTTTGAAGCAACGCAGTGGTTGCAAGGTGATCAAGAGGATGGGGCGATGAACTACTACGGTTTCGCTCATCCAGTCCGAGCTTTTATCGCACGACAAGACATTATGTACGATCCAATCAACATTGATGGTTTGGAGTTTAAAGCATGGTTGGACGAAGCCAGAGCAAAAATCCCATTTTCTAATCAGCTATCGCAGCTAAATCAACTCGATAGTCACGATACTGCTCGGTTTATCACATTGGTTGATGGTGATAAGCGTAAAATGAACATCGCGCTAGCAATGCTTATGACTTACGTTGGCACGCCTTGTATTTACTATGGGAGTGAAGTCGGTCTAGAAGGAGGGCTAGACCCGGATAATCGTTGTTGTTTTCCTTGGAATGAAATTGAAAGTTCACAATGGCTATCGCTTTACCAACAATGGATCAAGATACGTAAACAATGTAAGCCTTTACAGTCGGGCTGTATTCAATGGCTTCATTGTACTAACAACCAGTTGGCGTACGCACGTGTACTGGGTCGTGAAGCAGTCGTTGTAATGATTAATCTCAGTGGTAATGAATGTTCAATCGATTTACCTATGTGGCAACTGGGCTTGGAGGTTAGCCAAGTTATATCGTTGTTAGATGACACAGAACAGGTTGATTATAAAGGTCATATCTCTGTCAATATGTCGGCACAGAGCTGCAAATTATGGCGACTAAAGTGACACCACACTCTATATTGATTAAACTCCTTTAATATATAAACGGTCTCAAACAGCGCGCACACATTTGTTTGGTCTCTTGTTATCTGGTGCTGCATTGCATGCGTCACCAGATAACGAGTATCAATTTAATAGCAGTCATAAGAGACTATTGACCTTTCATATGCATGGTACTCAATGGTAAACCAAAGGCGATTTAGCCTCTCATTTGTCATCTTTTTTCCTCTGGCGTTATTTGTAGTGGTTTTACTCGTGACAACGAAAAATTACTATGATGCGGTTAACCGCTATATCGATTCTGAGTATTCGCGTATCGAGCGTGCAATGTCTCGCGGTATTAAAGTACTCACGGCTTTAGATTACAGCTTCACCAACTATACCAATTACGCTAACCCACTGTTTGAAGAACATAATTCTTTAGTCAAAGAAGGGCTTTGTTATCTTTGGCCTATAGATGTGTTATTACTCGAAAGTGTTTATAGTGAAGGGTTACCTGCGGTTGACCTTGATTATATGATCGTAGGGGACGAAAGCTTATGTCAGCAAGGTTCAACGATTAACCAGTTAGCTGAACAAAAGGCGGGTTTTGCGCCGTCATTGTCATTTCTGCACGATATTGAATCGCACATTGTTGGAATCCATTACATTGACAAGCGCGGTTACGTTATCTCCTCACCCGATACCTACGCAAAAAATTTCACAAGAGAGCTTTTGTCAACGCTAAAAGCCCGACCTTTTTGGCAAAAAACCGCGCAAGATAAAGTGAACATTACCTTGGCTGGACCAGGGCCTGTGTTGGACTCGATGGAAGGTCAAGTCATTAGTATGACGGTACCCGTCTATGAGAAAGGAGAACACCAAGGTGTTTTGTCTATTGATTTTGATATCAATACGCTCATGGCTTCATCGCTAGGTCTTGTAGGTCAGTTTCATTTGGTTTCCAATTTACAATCCATTCCTTCAAACAGTACACGAATCAAACCAGTCGAATTAGAGCGATTGAGTGCGAATCACAGCATGTACTACGAGTACAACCTTTGGGATGAAGCTAAGAACCTAGCGGTTTTTGAAAAATACAGCCTTATTGTCGCACTATTTATTTACGTGCTGAGTACCGTCGTCTTGTTCTATGTGAATATGCATAGCGAGCGACGTTACTTTAAAGAACTGGCAGCAAGAGACCCAATGACCAGCTTATTGAATCGTCGAGGTATGCAAACCGTGTGGCGTAATAAGATGACAAAAAAACAGGTTGCTTTGGCAGTGTTCGATATTGATAACTTCAAGAAGATCAACGACACCTATGGTCATGATGTCGGTGATTCTGCAATTCAGCTTGTTGCAAAATGTATACGTGAAAATATTCGCCATACCGATGTTGCCTCAAGGTTTGGTGGCGAAGAGTTCGTTTTAGCTATTTATGACGAAGATTCAGAAGGCATTAAACTCATTTTAAACAGAGTAAAAAAAGCCATAGATGAGCGCTCGATACGCGTAACGAAAGAAGGCTTTACGATCTCTGGCGGTGTGGTGTTTAGTAAAGAGAGCCGAGTAGAAAACTTTGATGAGTTGTTTAAAGCGGCGGATGAAAAGTTATATCAAGCCAAAAGTACCGGAAAAAATAAGATTTGTTACTAGGATTTAGGTACTAAAAAGGACGAGATATTCGTCCTTTTTGTGTTCGGGAATTATGCAACCTGAGAGTTTAAGTCATCGCGGTAGCGTTGAATATGCTCAACAATTGGTGCGGCTTTGTTGAACGTTCTGATTTCTCTAAATAGGTCTTTTGCTTCAGGATAAGCCTGACGTAAGTAAGAGAACCATTGTTTTACGCGGTTTGGGTAATACAAGCCTTTATCGCCTTTCATCTCGAACTTGGAGTAATAGATGAGCAACTCAACCACCTCGGGCCATGACATTGGCTGGTGGTTATGTTTCACCATATTGCCTAAGTTAGGGATATTGAAAGCGCCTCGGCACACCATCAAAGAGTTAACGCCAGTCGTTTCAATGCAACGTTGACCGTCTTCATAATTCCAAATTTCACCATTCGCTATCAGTGGGATATCAAAACGTTCGCGAATTTGGTTGATGTAATCCCATTTTATCTCAGAAGCTTTATAACCACCTTGTTTAGTACGTGCGTGTACGGTCAATTCATTTGCGCCAGCAGACTGAATGGCATCGACAATTTCAAAGCAATCTTCAGGGTTCTCCCAGCCAAGACGAATTTTTGCAGTTACGGGAATGGCTTCTGGAACGGCTTCTCGACAAGCTTTAACCACACGGTGAATGAGCTCTGGATGTTGGAGTAGCGCTGCTCCACCTTTACTTTTGTTGACCATTTTGGCTGGGCAACCAAAGTTTATATCAATGCCTCTTGCGCCAAGGTTTGCCGCTTTAATTGCGTTCTCAGCCATCCAGTTCGGTTCTTGTCCCAACAATTGCACATGTACTGGCACACCAGATGCAGTCTGAGAACCTTGCAACAGCTCTGGGCATAAACGGTGAAACACATGATCGGGTAATAGCTGGTCGATTACGCGAACAAACTCCGTAACACATAGGTCATAGTCGTTTATCTCGGTCAGGATTTGGCGCATCAAATGATCTAAAACGCCTTCCATTGGGCCTAGTACAACTCGCATAGCTTGCCTAATACAGTTTGGTGGTAAAAAGGAGGGCGATTGTAGCGATGTAAGTTAAGTTTGTCATTAAAAGAGTCGAAGCGCCCAATGCAGTCAAACACACAACGTTAGGTTACGTGCTTTTGAGCTCTGAGGTATAATGCCGCCAAATTTATGGGAAACCAGATGTCATGCAATACACATTGATTGAAAAAGGTGAAGTTCACGTCGATGAATCTTGCCTATTTATCGAAGGCGCAGTGTTAGCTGCGAATCTGACGACAAAACCACTCGCTCCTGAAAAGTGGTTAGAGCCGCTATTAGGTGAGGGATTCAAAGCGATTCAACCAGCTGTGGAAGAGCAAATTCACAAGCAGCATAACCGAATTCAACGAAACGAATATTCCGTGCTAGAGCTAACAGGCAAAGAACCTGAACAACTTGCTGATTTTGCCGAAGGCTTTATGTCTGTTTGGCCAATGATTGAAGAACAGTGGCAAGACGTTGAGCTCAATGATGGATTACAGCGTATGCTGCAAGCATTACTGACCACTTTGATGCTGGCGATCGATGAGCCAGCAACGCAGCAACAGATGCGCGACGCAGGTATTGAAACGCCACCGGCCCTGACAGATTTAGTCGACCAGCTTGATTTAATGGTCGGTGAAGTCGCGCTGGGCGCGGATGAGTTGATGGTAGGCAATAAAGCTCAAAGCCTAAACCCATTCAAAGGTATCGGGCGCAATGATCTCTGTCCTTGTGAGAGCGGAAAAAAATTCAAGCAGTGCTGTGGTCAATAACGTGGCTAAGTCGAATCGCCGCGCTATCCACTTAACAAAAAGCCGACCAGATGGTCGGCTTTTTGTTAATTTTTACGCGTCAGTAGGATTAACGAATTGGATTAACGCGTTTTGCAGGGAAGAATTGTGCAATTACAATTAATGCCAAAGCGATTAAATTGCCTGCAAAAATTACGACTAACCATTGTGGCATTGATAAATCAAGGAACTGCCATACAACCTTAGAGCAATCACCATATGCTTCAAACATCCAAGGAACCCACTGATTGAGCGGAGCCCAGCTAGGGAATGTGACGAATAAATCGCAAGTCGCGAATGGTGATGGATTAAACTGGTAGTCAACGTGCTGCATCGCAAGTAACAAACCCTTGTAAGCACTTAATCCCCAGCCTATCAAACCTAGCCAGCGGAAAATTGGGTTCTTGGGTGCCAATATACCAACCATTGCAGCGACGCCCACTCCCATCATCGCGACTCTTTCATAAATACACATGACACATGGTGCAAGCATCATGACGTGCTGAAAATAGAGGGCACATGCTTCAAAGAAAACGACGAATAGCAGAAGCAGTAGCCACGATAAACGTCCCTTTGAAAACTGGTTAAGTGAATTTAAAATAGTCACGTTTTTGTTCCTGTCTGAAATAGAAAAAGCTCTGCATACTCAGAGCTTTTTATCGTGGATAAGTTTCCTAATCAACTCAAATTTTAGTGACCACCGGATACTACGGGAGTCAGATCACCACTATGAGGTAAAATCCAACCAGCTTCGTAGAAAGAAGCTGTTGCAGGCTCTAGGAAGAACATGATTCCCATTAGACCGACAATCGCAAGAACGACGGTGTAAGGCAGCGCCATGATAACCATTCGCCCGTAAGACAGACGAATTAATGGAGCGAGAGCCGATGTGAGTAAGAATAGGAATGCCGCTTGACCGTTTGGCGTAGCAACAGAAGGCAGGTTAGTACCAGTATTGATTGCCACCGCCAGTAAGTCGAACTGATCACGAGTAATGAGACCCTCAATGAGTGCAGTTTTTACTTCATTGATGTAAACCGTACCAACGAACACGTTATCCGACACCATAGATAATAAGCCATTCGCCACATAGAACAGAGCTAGCTGAGTACCTTTATCTTCAACGGCAAGCACCGCATCGATGACTGGTTTAAACAGCTCTTGGTCAATGATTACAGCAACGATCGAGAAAAATACTGCAAGCAGTGCAGTGAAGGGCAGGGCCTCTTCAAACGCTTTCCCCATGGAGTGCTCTTCAATGACACCAGTAAATGCGGTCGCTAAAATGATCACAGAAAGGCCAATTAAGCCGACAGCCGCTAAGTGCAAAGCGAGTGCGACGATCAACCAAACCGCAATAAGACCTTGAACCCAGAGTTTTGCGACATCTTGATTTGTTCGCGTTTTACGCTCTTCACGATCAAAATCGACGAGGATCTGACGAACGTTGTTAGGAAGCTTTGCGCCGTAGCCAAACACTTTAAGCTTTTCAACTAAAGCACAAGTGATGAGACCACAGAAAAATACAGGTAGTGTCACTGGAGACATACGGATTAGGAATTCACCAAATAACCAACCCGCTTGGTCTGCAATAATTAAGTTTTGAGGTTCACCAACCATCGTGGTTACGCCACCTAAGGCAGTACCTACACCAGCATGCATCAACAAAGAGCGCAAAAAGGCACGATAGTTTTCTAAGTCATCACGCGTTAGTTCAGTGATCGTGTCATCTTGTGTATGGTCATGGTCACCGATAGGGTTACCAGACGCCACTTTGTGATAGATAGAGTAAAAGCCGATCGCCACGCTGATAACAACGGCGATAACCGTCAAGGCATCCAAAAATGCAGACAAAAATGCCGCGGCAAAGCAGAACGCGAGTGATAGTAGGGTTTTAGAGCGAATGCCAAGTAAAATCTTGGTAAAAATGAACAGCAATAGCTGCTTCATGAAGTAGATGCCCGCAACCATAAATACCAGAAGTAGCAGTACTTCGATATTTGCTACTAATTCGTGCTTAACTTGCGCAGGGCTAGTCATGCCGATAGCAATGGCTTCAATAGCAAGTAAACCGCCAGGTTGTAATGGGTAGCATTTTAATGCCATTGCTAGCGTGAAAATAAATTCAGCGACCAACAACCATCCAGCTACAAATGGGTTTATTAGGAAGAATACAATCGGGTTAATTATTAAGAAGGCTATAATGGCAACTTTGTACCAATCAGGCGCTTTACCAAGGAAGTTCTTGATAAAAGCGTTTCCGAGCGATATCGGCATGATAATTCTCTTTATAACAAAATTATGAATAGACACTACAATAGTGCTTAAGTATCTGTTTGTTAGACTTATTAACTAGTCTTTAAAAACAATAACTTAGTAAAACAACAATCCTTTGTTTATTGTAGTCTTGCCAAGTTACTTCCCCTGAACTCAAGCACCGCTCACTTTCGACCGCAAACTCTACACTCAGGCATTTATTAGTCAATAACAAAACGTGATGCTACCGACTAAAATGACTTTTTAAATGTAATAACGCGATCAAAACGGCGTTACTATACCATGAAAGTCTTAAAAAAATCCTCTTGGATTTTAAATGACGGCCAGTGACGAGAAAAGGCAAATTAAGAAAGAATATTAACTGTGATATACAAAGTAATTTTTCATATTTTGAATATAAAAATGTGACACGGTTGTCTTTATTTCTCCGAGATTTGTGAGCTGTTTAATTAAATGAAAATTCATATTTTACTGCTTTCGCTCGCATGTTAGAGCCTCTTAAATTGACACAACATATAGAGTATTAACTCTATGTTATGGAGTCGTTTCCACTATTGATCGTAAATTTTCTCAAACCGCTAAGTAGTGGTATGATGAGTACTATCGACCCTCAGAAATCAATATTGGATAAAAAGTAGAATGGTCATAAAGGCGAAAAGCCCTGCGGGATTCGCAGAAAAATATATTATCGAGAGCATTTGGAACGGCCGTTTTCCTCCAGGCTCAATTTTACCTGCTGAGCGCGAGCTGTCCGAACTGATTGGTGTTACTCGAACGACTTTAAGAGAGGTTCTTCAACGACTAGCCCGTGATGGATGGCTGACTATCCAGCACGGCAAACCTACGAAAGTTAACCAATTTATGGAGACCTCTGGTCTGCATATTTTGGATACTTTAATGACGCTAGACGTTGATAATGCGACAAACATTGTAGAAGATCTGCTTGCGGCACGTACTAACATCAGTCCTATCTTTATGCGCTATGCATTTAAAGCGAACAAAGAGAGCTCTGAGCGTACAATTAAGAACGTAATCGAATCTTGTGAAGCTTTAATGAATGCGGCTTCCTGGGACGAATTCATCGCTTCTTCGCCGTATGCTGAAAAAGTTCTGCAGAATGTGAAAGAAGATAACGAGAAAGATGAAGCGAAGCGTCAAGAAATCTTGATTGCTAAAACGTTCAACTTTTACGATTATATGCTTTTCCAGCGCCTAGCATTCCATTCAGGAAATCAAATTTACGGTTTGATCTTTAATGGTTTGAAGAAGCTCTACGATCGTGTCGGTAGCTACTACTTCTCAAATCCAGCTTCTCGTGAGCTAGCTCTGAAGTTTTACCATCAATTGCTCGAAACTTGTGAAAGTGGCCAGCGTGAGCAACTACCAGTAGTGATTCGTCATTATGGTATGGAAAGTGCGTTGATCTGGAACGAAATGAAAAAGCAATTACCAACGAACTTCACGGAAGACGACAGCTAAGCGCTGACAAGTTGAATAAACGAAAACCGCAGTGCCTTAGGCCTGCGGTTTTTTGTTTTTATTTATAAGTCGGCGACGAACCAAGCACCAATAATAAGGTATGGAACGTTTATCCTGCTAGTGAGAGTCTGGGTAACGGTAGATATAATGACTCTACGACATCTGAAAGGACATGGTCGTAAGTATTGAAGATGGTCAATGACAAGTCCGATGTGACGCCATAAAGCTCTGCTTCTGTTAAGTCGACATGACTCCCTGTCACGTATTCATTTAGCGTCTGTATTGAGCGCGTGGAAGCAGGAGAGGTAATGCTAAGTGGAGCGATAACCGCTAGTTGGTTTAGCTTACGCATCATGACCGATGCATAATTTTTGAAACGCTCATTTCCGCCTTGCTCTCCTAAATCTTGAATGCTGATTCGTAACTGAGTCAGGGTCTCCAAGCTATCCATAATGTTTTGCCAGTTCATGTGATACTCATTATGCAAGTCATCTCTTTGCTCAACCGCTAGCCATGCGATGGTTACTTCATCCATCAAAAACAAGCAATGACGAATTAACTTACCATGCTCCATCTGGTTTCTTGCAACACTATGGTCATTCCATTGTTCAAGTAGTTTCCCTACTTTAATCTGTAATACGCGATACATGGGTTTGTTTTCAAACCGTGATGTTTCGACTAAAAGATGCAGCTTGTTAGTCAGAGCATCATGAAGAGCGTCCAATTTTTGTTGATCGTTTTGTTGGAATTGAAGCGAGTAGTGAGTAGCAGCTCGGTGGTGTCTCAGAAGGTGAACAACATCTCGCAACAATGTTAACAGCTGATATTTGCGCGCATGTTGCTGCTCTCGTTTAGAAGATAAGTGATATATTCCAGCTAAAATAGCGATGGACAATAGTGTGGAAATCAAAACAAACATAACCAACTCCTTGTTAGTGTTTGGACCTAACAAGGAAGATTGCAGTTTTGATGCCACTAATTAAATTCTATTAAAACAGTAATTTAGGATTGTGATGGGAGAGGTGCTGTACAAGTTTGGTGCACAAATTCCCCAAAAGTGTGAATTCAGTCAAAAAAAGTCCCCGCTGAACTGGCGAGGACTTTTTAAATTTGATTGTAAAGCTACAACTTACATTACGCGCATACCAGGTTGAGCGCCTTCGTGTGGCTCAAGGATCCACAGGTCACTACCACCAGGGCCTGCCGCTAGGATCATACCTTCAGACATACCAAACTTCATCTTACGAGGTTTTAGGTTTGCAACCATTACAGTTAGTTTGCCTTCTAGCTCTTCAGGTTTGTACGCTGACTTGATGCCAGAGAACACTTGACGAGTTTCACCACCGATGTCCAGTTGGAACTTAAGCAGTTTGTTTGCTTTTGGCACTTCTTCACAAGAGATGATACGAGCGATACGCATATCTACTGCTGCAAAAGCGTCGAACTCAATCTCTTCAGCGATTGGCTCTTTGTCTAGCTCAGTTTCGCTAGCCTTGTTCTTTTCCGCTTCTGCTTTCTCTTTCGCCGCCATTTCTGCCGCCGCATCTTCTTTAGATGCTTCGATCATCGCTTCAACATTCTTCGGATCGATACGGTTGAACAGTGCTTTGAACTTAGTGATCTCGTGGCCTGTTAGTGGAGCAGCGATGTTTTCCCAAGTTAGCTCTTGGTTTAGAAACGCTTCAGTACGCGCAGCTAGCGATGGCATTACTGGTTTCAGGTAAGTCATCAGTACGCGGAACAGGTTGATACCGACAGAACAGATGTCTTGTAGTTCCTGATCTTTGCCTTCTTCTTTTGCTACAACCCACGGTGCTTTTTCATCAACGTATTGGTTAGCTTTGTCTGCCAATGCCGTGATTTCACGGATTGCACGACCAAACTCACGCGTTTCGTAAAGCTCAGCGATACGGTCAGCAGCAGCAACAAATTCGTTGTAAAGTTCAGGCTCTGCAAAGTTGTCAGACAGTTTGCCTTCAAAACGTTTCGCGATGAAACCTGCGTTACGAGATGCCAGGTTAACGATCTTGTTAACAACGTCAGCGTTTACGCGCTGAGTGAAGTCTTCAAGGTTAAGATCTAGATCGTCGATACGGCTGTTTAGCTTCGCAGCGTAGTAGTAACGTAGACACTCAGGGTCTAGGTGCTCTAGGTAAGTGCTTGCTTTTACGAACGTACCTTTAGACTTCGACATTTTCGCGCCGTTTACGGTTACGTAACCGTGTACGAATACGTTGTTAGGCTTGCGGAAGCCAGAACCTTCTAGCATTGCTGGCCAAAATAGGCTGTGGAAGTAAACGATGTCTTTACCGATGAAGTGGTACAGCTCTGCTGAGCTGTCTTTTTTCCAATACTCGTCGAAATCTAGGTCGTCGCGCTTGTCACATAGATTTTTGAAAGAGCCCATGTAGCCGATAGGCGCGTCTAGCCATACGTAGAAGAATTTGTTCTTCTCACCAGGGATCTCGAAGCCAAAGTATGGTGCATCACGTGAGATATCCCATTGCTGCAAACCAGACTCGAACCATTCTTGCATTTTGTTCGCTGTTTCAGCTTGTAGCGAGCCAGAGCGAGTCCACTCTTTTAGCATGCTTTCAAACTGAGGCAGGTCGAAGAAGAAGTGCTCTGAATCTTTCATTACTGGCGTCGCACCAGAAACCGCAGATTTAGGATTGATCAGTTCTGTTGGGCTGTAAGTCTCACCACAGTTGTCACAGTTGTCACCGTACTGGTCTTCAGACTTACATTTTGGACAGGTACCTTTTACGAAACGGTCCGGTAAGAACATCTCTTTTTCTGGATCGAACAGCTGAGAGATAGTGCGGCTAGAGATAAAGCCATTTTTCTTCAACTCAAGATAAATGTGTGACGCTAGCTCACGGTTCTCATCTGAGTGTGTGCTGTGGTAGTTATCAAAGCTGATATCAAATCCAGCGAAGTCTTTTTGGTGCTCTTCGCTAACTGCGGCAATCATTTCTTCAGGAGTAATACCCATCTGTTGCGCTTTAAGCATGATTGGCGTGCCGTGAGCATCGTCAGCACAGATGAAGTTTACAGTGTTGCCGCGTAGGCGTTGGTAACGAACCCAAATGTCCGCTTGGATATGCTCAAGCATATGACCAAGGTGGATCGAACCGTTAGCGTACGGAAGGGCACAAGTTACCAGCATTTTCCTTGACGGAAAGTTTTTTGGATCGTTTGCCATACTTAATATTCGCTTTTCTTGATAGGTATAAATAAATTTTGATGGATAATACTACCCCATGAACTGACTAACTCCAAGGTGTCAAACTGCGGAATGCCTTAGTTTTTTTGGGGTTCTGGTTGAGCCTGGACGGTGGTAGCATGACATCTAAAAGGAGGGCTTATGCATCAGTTCACTTCAAAACAAGATTTTTGTCACTGGTTTAACCAATTCCAACATCCACAGTTGGTGGAAAACTGGGCAGATATTCATGGCGCAATTTCGATTACGACACAGGGTTCTATTGATATAACGTTGCCATTCGCAAGTAATGAGCTTCAAACCGTACTGCATGACTGGATTAAACAGCAGCAAGCCTCGGGTAAAGTGGCTGAATTCCCATTTAATATTCGCCTTGGAGTTAAAGCTTTAGAAACTCAAGTGGCTAACTCGGTTAAGGGTGTTAAGAACATCGTTGCCGTCAGTTCTGCGAAAGGTGGCGTTGGTAAATCTACTACCGCAGTTAACTTAGCGTTGGCGATTGCTCAATCTGGGGCGAAAGTGGGATTGTTGGATGCAGATATCTATGGTCCGTCTGTACCTATGATGTTGGGGCAAGAAGATGCTAAACCAGAAGTTCGTGATGGCAAGTGGATGGAACCCATTTTTGCTCACGGCATCTATACTCATTCTATCGGTTATTTGGTGGATAAATCAGAAGCGGCGATATGGCGCGGTCCAATGGCTTCAAAAGCGTTGTCGCAGTTATTAACTGAAACAGATTGGCCAGATTTGGATTATTTGGTGATTGATATGCCGCCAGGTACGGGGGATATTCAATTGACTCTGTCACAACAAATTCCGGTAACAGGTAGCGTGCTAGTCACAACACCGCAAGATTTAGCCCTTGCCGATGCAAGGAAGGGAGCGGCAATGTTTAACAAAGTCCATGTCCCGGTTATTGGTGTTGTGGAAAACATGAGTTATCACATTTGTAGTCAATGTGGCGCGAAAGAGCATATTTTTGGTATGGGCGGAGCTGAAAAAATGTCGCAAGAATTTGGCTTAGCATTGTTAGGACAAATTCCGCTTCATATCTCTATGCGAGAAGATATTGACGCTGGCGTGCCAACGGTAGCAAGACGCCCAGAAAGTGAGCATGCAGGGTATTATAAGCAACTTGCCGATCGCGTATGTAGCACGATGTTTTGGCAAGGCAAAGCAAAACCAGATGCGATTAGCTTTACAATGGTGAACTAAGTTTACTATGCCTGTTGGTTGATAATCGCACATTTTAACGTTTGCTCGGAGGTTAATCCTCTGAGCAGGCAGAAACTTATGACTAAACCCTAATTCCAACTAGTAACTATGGGGTGAACTCCCTATAATCAGGCAGTTTATCTTTTTATGTGACTAGAAATCATCATCGGGTGCAAACTAATGTCTGATAATAATCAATGCGTCATCGTAGGTATTGCTGGCGCTTCTGCTTCTGGAAAAAGTCTGATCGCGAGCACTATTTATAATGAGCTTCGCGCGAAAGTAGGCGATCATCAAATCGGTGTCATCACGGAAGATTGCTACTACAACGACCAAAGCCACCTAAGCATGGAAGAGCGAGTAAAGACGAACTACGATCACCCGAGTGCGTTGGACCACGACCTACTGTGTGAGCACCTAGAAAAATTGGTACGTGGTGAAGCAGTAGAAGTGCCTGAGTACAGCTACACTGAGCACACAAGAACAATTAACACCACCACAATGACACCTAAAAAGGTGATCATTCTAGAAGGTATCCTTCTTCTTACAGACCCTCGTCTTCGTGATTTGATGCATGCGACAGTATTTATGGACACACCGTTAGATATTTGCTTGCTTCGCCGTGTTAAGCGTGATGTGGAAGAACGAGGCCGAACTATGGAATCTGTTCTTAAGCAATACCAACAAACAGTACGTCCGATGTTCATGCAGTTTATCGAACCTTCTAAGCAATATGCGGACATTATTGTTCCTCGCGGTGGTAAAAACCGTATCGCAATTGATGTATTAAAAGCTCACATTGCAAGACTTTTGAAAGCTTAAGCCTATAGACGGCTATATCGCTTTATTTTTAGGAGAAGAAGTGGCACCTTAAGTGCCACTTCTTTTTTTGTTTTTAAATTAGTCAGTTGCAGGTTAAAACCAGACACTTTTCACGCTTTTGTGGAACTGTCAGCGGTAAATGGAGTCTGCGCTTATAATTGTAAAAACACTCGAGCAAGGAAAAACAAATGAAGAAACTGCTCTTAATTCTAGCAATACCGATTGTGGTCATTTTGGTCGCAATTTTAGCGTTAACCATCTTCGTCAATCCGAATCAGTTTAAACCCCTTATTGTTGAGCAAGCGCAAAAGCAAACGGGATTAGAGTTGGTGATTGAAGGGGATATCAGTTGGCAATTTTTCCCATCGATTGGCTTTGAGTTGGGACATACAGAATTGCGAAATCCACAAGGCTTTAGTAAACCCAATTTATTCAAAGTTGATACCGTTGGTGTAGACATCTCTGTTATGCCACTTTTTAGTCAACAGCTTGAAATTGGAAACGTCACGCTTGATGGTGCTGAGTTCTACATTGAAACCAAGAAAGATGGCAGCAAGAATATTGATGCATTGACGAAAGCCCAAACACAACAAGCAGAACAAGAGAGCAATGCTGCGCCTACGCAAAATGGTGAAACGCAAACTTCTGGTTCTGATTGGAGTATTAATCTTGCTGGCGTTACGGTTTCTAACGGTTCATTAGAAATGCAGGATAAGCAAGCCGGTAGTTACACCAAACTCTATGATATTTCATTAAACCTTTCCGAATTCGCTTTTGACAACTGGACAACGGCTGATTTTGGCGTGAAGGGCGAAATGAACGACCAAAAGTTCACCGCGAAAGGTCAGGCAGACTTTAAGCTAGAAAAAGGTTTGGCAAACTACGCGCTAAAGAACATCAACTTTGATGCGACATACTCTGACCCTGCCAATAAAATTGAATCGGCAACGATCGGTTTAGACACGTTTGAATTCGATAAAGTAAATAACCTGACTTATGCCATTAAGGGTGACGCTGGTGGTATGAAGTTAGATATGCAGGGTGCTGGTCAACTTAGCGTGGACAAGGCTATCAGCAAAGTACAGTTGGATAAGTTAACTCTTAAATCGACTTTTGAGGGTGATGCTTTACCTCAGTCCCCGATGAAAGTCGACATGGTGTCTGATCTGTCTTTCGACCTAACGAAAAACCATCTGAGTTTTGTTCTAGAGAAGTTAACAGCGAATGCTATCGCCCTAGATGGTAAGGCAGATGTGACACTCGGTGATATTCCTAAAGTACGCTTTGCTCTCCATAGCCCCAATATCGATCTTGATGAGTTCTTAGGGTTAGATAAGCAAGCTGCCGAAGGTAATAAGCCTGCTTCTGGTGGCGAGAGTGCTCCTGCCGGACCTGAGGTTGAGCCTGATTTGTCTGCGTTGAAAGCGTTAGATGTAAAGGGTGACATTACCATCGACAAATTCAAAGCGGCAAATGCGAAGATGGAAGCGGTAAAAACGAGCTTCACTGTAAATCGTGGCGTGTTTGAGCTTACATCTTTTAGTTCGAAGTTGTACCAAGGCTCAATCTCAGCGACAGCGAAGTTAGATGCACGCCAATCACCAGCGACTTACAGTGTTAAAAAGTCAATCAAAGGCGTGAAAGTTCAACCGCTACTTATAGACGTTGCTGAAAACGACAAACTTGAAGGGACAGGTAACATTGATGTGAATGTTACAGGTAAGAGTCTCACGCCTACCGGTATCAAGAAGAATCTATCTGGTACGGTTGTTATCAATTTTGCTGACGGTGCGGTGAATGGCATCAACGTTGCTCAGTTGATTCGTGAAAACTATGCGAAATTTAAAGGGCAAAAAGTTGAAGGCACCAATGAAGCTAAGAAAACAGACTTCAGTGCGATGACGGCGACATTGAAACTCAACAAAGGTGTTGTATCAACGGATAATATGCAAGCTCAGTCTCCATTGTTACGTGTTCGTGGTAAAGGTACCGCAAACTACATCAATGAAACAGTCGACTTTACTATCAGCACGTCAGTTGTAGGTAGCCTAGAAGGCCAGGGCGGTAAAGATATAGATGAGCTGAAAGACATCACGATTCCAATCAATGTGTCTGGTAAGTGGGCAGAACCTAAATTCAAGCTCGTATTCGATGATGTTCTGAAGCAGAAAGCTCAGAAAGAAATCGATCGTGGCGTAGAGAAGCTAACGGACAAAATCAAAGACGAGAAAACCAAAGATGCGGTCGATGGTTTATTGAAGAATCTTTTCAACTAACCGTGCGTGAAAATCAAAAGGGTTGGCATTTTGCCAACCCTTTTTAAATTACTCTGCGAGTGTTACCAATCGACGCCTTTGAGAGCTTTTACGCCAGATTCAAATGCGTGCTTTACATTTTTCACTTCAGAAACGGTATCGGCCATTTCAATCAGGGTTCGATGTGCGCCACGCCCAGTAATAATAACCGACTGCATTTTAGGTCTGTTGCTCAGTGCTTCGACCACTTCGTCTAAGTCGATGTAGCCGTAGCTCACCATATAAGTTAGCTCGTCAAACAAGATGACATCGATAGAGTCGTCTTGCAGCATGCGCTTACATTCTTGCCATACGCCTTGCGCAGCTTCGGTATCAGCGGCTTTGTTTTGAGTTTCCCACGTAAAGCCGGTTGCCATTACTTGGAATTCAACGCCGAGTTTCTCAAGTAGGTTGCGCTCACCGTTGTCCCAAGTACCTTTAATAAACTGCGCGACAGCACAATTCAAACCATGACCCACTGCGCGTGCGATCGTACCGAATCCTGATGTCGATTTACCTTTACCATTTCCGGTAATGATCAGTAGCAGACCTTTTTCCTCTTGAGCAGCAGCGATTTTTGCGTCTACCTGTTCTTTGACTTTTTGTTGGCGAGCTTTATGGCGTGCTTCTTTATTTTCTTCGATAGACATAATACTTCCTCAATTCCTTTTCGTGCTGTGTCCAAGCTAATTTGGGTTCATTGATTTATCTCGCTATGATAGACCAACATATCGTGAAGAAAAACCACCGATAATTCAGGGAATAAAATGAAGAAAATACTTGTTGTTTGTATGGGAAACATTTGTCGGTCACCAACTGGAGAGGCAGTGTTAAGAGCGAAAGCTCAAAAGCTAGGCGTTGAAGTAGAGGTTGATTCGGCAGGTACAATTGGCTACCACGCAGGAAACCGACCGGATTCAAGAGCGATGGCAGCAGGAAAGCAGCGAGGTTATTCTTTTAAAGGAATGCAAGCGCGCCGAGTCACCATTGATGACTTTGAAAAGTTTGACCTTATATTAGCCGCAGATAAAGCAAATTTGGCCGATTTATTGGATATCTGTCCGTTGAAGTATCGACACAAAGTATCGTTATTTTTAAGTCATTCTGGGTCAGGTTACGACGAAGTCCCTGACCCATATTATGGTGGGGAAGATGGCTTTGAACTGGTGCTTGATTTAATCGAAGAGGCATCAGACGCAATTTTGAAGAAGCTATAATCGCCGTGCTTGAAGTGACCCGTCCTGATATGGGTTGGCACTTTTTAACTAAAACGCTCGATGTACTTCATCGGGCGTTTTGTATTTTAAAGCCGTATGAGGCCTCATTTGATTATAGATATCTACG
>NZ_JAWOUY010000004.1:0-106169 GCF_033339635.1 Vibrio sp. 2092
ATTTTCAGATCTCCACTGTTTCTAGTGTATTAGAAATCTCATCAAAGTCATGGTGTTAATTTAGGGGGAAAGGTCATTCCGCTTAAAGACTGACGCTCAGTCGCAATTCTCGATGTCACATTATTTAAGCTAAGAAGTAACGGCTCACAGAGTTGATAATATTTTTCGCCATCAGTTGTTAACGCAAAGTGGTGTGCACTGCGGTTAAATAGTCTGCAATTTAAGTTTGTTTCCAGCCTTTTTAACTTCCGGCTTAGCGTGGCTAACGGGACATTAAGACGCTCAGATCCTTGTGTTAGGCTTTGATAGCGAGCAACAGAAACGAATAACAAAAGGTCATCCAAAGAGTGACGTTCCATATTTGGGATTAACCCTCTTAAATTTGGCTATTAAAAATCAAATATGAAATATATAGCATTATCGCGTCAAGTTAATTTTTATCAGGAAGATCTATGTCTAAGCATTTATCAATTTGGTGCGGTGTTGTTGTCGCTATCTTTTTTTGGTCTAGTAACTTTAACGTAATAAAGGCTATTAATAGCGATGTCTCTCCTTTGGATTCAGCGACGTTACGATTTTCCGTTGCAGCTTTAATACTCTTACTGATAAGAGGTACTAAACGCTCTCCATATGGAGCCAAACTCACACGAAAAAGTATGTTGTCGTTGTTTGTTATAGCAACCGTGGGTGTAACTATCCAAAACTTCTCTATTTTCTCTGCAATGAGATTTACTACCCCAGTTAACGCAGCGGTTGTTCAGGCAAACCTACCACTTGTCACTATCTTGTTGTCGGGCGTTATTCTCAAGACTTCCATTTCGGTTAAAACTATTTTAGGTGCACTAATCAGTTTTTGTGGAGTGGTAATCGTCATTACAGGGGGAAATATTCATTCTATTAGCAGCAATAGTAATATTGGTGATCTATACATGTTATTTGCTTTAATTAGTGGGTGTTTATACACAATTCTAGCGAAGCGTTTAACATCTCATATCCCAGTAACTCAGCAGTTACGTTGGGTGTTAAGTATTGGTGCCATTCAAATGGTCGCTATAGCGATGTACCACGGCGACTTTAGCCGTAGCTTAAATGCCATAACATTTAAAGACCTAGCATTAATAGCTTACATGAGCCTGTTTGGAACTTTGATTGCTTATTACTTTTGGATGAAAGGCGCTATCGTTCTTGGTCCAGATAAGATGTCTCCATTATTTAATATTATGCCGGTATTCACTCTACTGATTTCGTTCATTTCTGGTGAGCAGGCTCAATGGGAAAATGTTTTAGGCGTCTTTATCGTTGCGGCTGGTGTGTATATAGGTAACTCAGCACCTTTTGCTCGTTTACGGAAGGTGGTGGAGTAAAAATAGACGCCAACCTTAAGTCGCATTATTTATGCGCAATACTTTGTTAATTGGCATGAGTTTTCTTGGTTTCCAATAGGTACACTTTTTCGCTTTCGTCGTTCACTCTTTTATCTAATTTTATTGAGTGCATGTCGAAAATCTTCAATCTTTTGCTAAGAGCGTTTTTTACTATGTAAAAAACAAAGGAGAATGACCATGAAAAAACGACTCAACTATATTGAAGTAGCGCCAAAGGCAATAGAAATCCTGTACGCTCAGGAAGCTTACTTCCATGAACAATTTAGCCAATCAGAAACCATGAACATGATCATATGGGAACTGGTTAAGTTACGCATATCGCAAATCAATCAATGTGCATTTTGTATCGACATGCATAGTAAAGATGCGCTTAAGTTAGGTGAAAAGCCGGAACGCATATGGGGGCTTAGTGCATGGAGAGATATGCCATTCTACAGCGATGCAGAACACGTTGCACTAGGCTGGGCTGAATTACTAACTGCTGGCCTACCAGTAGATGATGATACCTATCAGCTGACCTTGAATACCTTCGGAGAAGAAGCTATGGTCAACCTAACAATTGCGATCAACGCGATCAATAGTTGGAACCGAATAGTTAAGGCATTTAAGCCAAAGGTTGGAGACTATAAGCCTAGATAATTCTATCTGACAGTTTTTACTTATAAGTCACTGCTTATACCTCAACTTAATATGATGAAAAGTACATGTGTATCACTATCTCATTTTAAGTTGAGGTTAAATAGGATGATTCATTTGAACTTAGAATTTGATATTTTAAAACCTCAAAAGGCTTTAGCTGGCTATGTTCAAGCCATTTGGTCAGCATCCGTCAAACCTGATACGACGCAAGCCGTACGTAAACAATTACTCAGTGATGCTGGTACAGGTGTGGTATTCATTTTACAGAATGAAGTACAAATGGATGGTGAGTGGCAAACACCAGGGGTTGTCCTACTGCCTATAAGCATTCTGGCACATCAGGTCTGCCTACCGCCAGGCGCGGTGATGACTGGCGTACGCTTTCATCCTGCTGTTGGTTATCAACTATTTGGTAAACGTCTAGAACAGCTATTGCGGATTCAAGACGACCACCCTTTGGCTTCTTCTGCACTAGCAACATTTGAGTCTCTGCAAACAGCGCGTTCGCCATATGCAAGGATTTCTACGTTATATCGCTGGGTTCAAACACTGATTGAGGAATATGAACCGCAGTATGTCGGCCACATTATTGACCAACCGACAGGGACCATCAGTCAGCGCCAGAGAGAGCGCAATTTTCAGAAATGGTTGGGGATTACTCCTAAACATTACCAACGCATTAAACGAGTGAAGCACACTTTAGAGCAACTCCGAGCGCAACCCGATCTTACTTTATCGGAGTTGGCGCTGGAGCAAGGTTTTTCCGATCAAGCACACATGACTAGAGAGTGTAAGCAGATTGCGCGCATGACACCGAAGCAGTATGTCCGAAAGAGAAACCTCTAAACCTTATTAGCTTTCTACATCAAACCCCATTGATTCAGAATCGACCATATACTTGTTACAATGTTCGATCATATACCACCTACTTTTTCGATCGCTCATTCCAGCTTGATATGAGTTTGTTAGCTCGCTTTTGATGCCGCGTGCCGCTCTACTATAAACGCGATCGCTTCTTCATTTAAGCAAGATTTGCTGATGTATTGGCGTTGTTTACCAAGGTGAAGGATAAAGCCCAAATCAGTTTGTTCGAGTTGGTCGATTTCATTCCAAGCGAGGCTGCGGTCAACTTTACCGCTTTTGTAGCGCACGCCATCTGCATTCACTTCAAACACCACTTTACTGCCGCGGCTTGAGCTGATGGTTTGACGCCACAGCCACCAAGTTCTTTTGAAGTAAACGCTGCACGCTTCAATCACACTCAATACGATAAAGAACCAACCGACGTAACCGTTAGGTAGCAGTTCAAACTCCAATAAAACCACACCAAAGATAAGAAACAGCATCCCTTTTAGGTACGCTTGTGGGAACTTCGTTGGCTGGCTAGTTTGATCATAACACTCAGCAAAAAATGGCTTGTCGAGTGTGTATTCTGTAGTGAATTCGAAATCTTTAGACATGTATGGTTACTTCAAGGCTTCTATAAATGAGTATTCTTGGTTGCACTCTCGCAACGCATGCATTGTAGCGCTTCTCGGGATTTATCTTTAGTCCTTTTGATTCTGTTTTGTAAATCAATGATACCGCCACGCAAAAAGACCTCGGTGCTCTCGCCAAGATCAAACAAGGCGAACCATTTGGCTCGCCTTGCTAATTAACAACCTGTGTGACTTGTTGAGGTTTTCTACTTTAGAGGGTCGTTGTCTGGCAACGCACTGTGTATCCATACTGCCAGTCGGTGTTTGATGCTTGCGCCGTCTAGCTTGCTTTCCGGCAATGGCGTGATCTGTTTTGCATCGACCAAGAATAGGTAAATCGCTTTTACTCTTAGAGGTTGTGGTGACTGAGGAAGGTCAAAACCTTGTAGCTTCGCCATCTTCCCACCAATCTCTAGTGCCTTCTTAACCAGTTTGTCTTCATTGTGAAGCTTGGAGCTTTTTGACATTGATAAATCCTCTTCTTCGCTTCAATTAAGAATACATGAAGTGTCACGTATGGCGTGTTAGTAAGCTCGCATATTGATAAGTTTATGCCTTCTTACCGAGTAACTGATTGAAAAACGACCTTAATTCGTCATCACCAAGATTGAGCAGGTAGTCACCAACATACCATTCAACAATCGATTGATTTGGATGTGCCGTGACTTGCGGGTTACCAAACCAAATGCCCTTTTCCGTGGCAAACGTGTATTGGAGTTCTTTCAACTCTTCACAGCTAAATGGCAGGATAAGGTGCAACATGTTTGCTTGAGGCTGGGTTGGTCTTACCGCCAAAGGTGGGAACTCTTCAATGATCCTGTAGATCTGTTTTGTTCGCTCAAATAGAACCGGCATTTGTGACAACCTTTCATCAAACTGCATTGCCGCAGACACCACATAAGGTGTTCTGTGATACAGGTTGCCACCTTGCCGCTTCATCCACAATGAAGCCAGTTCAATGAACGACTTTGAGCCAAGCAACATAGATCCCCCCATGCCGTTGATGCCTTTGTAAAGTGAAACATAGGTCGTATCAAAACCAGCGGCGATCTCGCGGTATTCTTTCTGATAGTAAGCTGCGGTTTCCCAAAGTCTTGCGCCATCCATATGGAGATGAATTTTGTTTTCGGCGCAGTACGCTTTGATTTCTTCCAGTTCTTGCCATGAAGGTAGCTGACCACCAATTTCTCGCATCGGGAGTTCATAAAGAACGGCTGCGATTTCATCCGGCCAAGCAGTGAGATCCTCAAGCTTCCATGTTTGATAAGGGTTCCCTACTGGCAAAATACTAAAGCGATGTTGAAGCTGATAGCCTTGTTTTTCATGCACCGGAATATGGCTAGATGCGTGCATGGCGACAATAGGATTACGCTTTTGTCTTGTGACAATTTCAAGCACCGTTGGCTGCGTCATCGTCCCTGTTACAACAAAAAGCCCTGCCTCGTAACCCAGCAGATCGGCAACCTTTTGCTCGAACGCTTGAATCGTTTCTCCCTCACCGTAGACATCGTGATTTACGTTGTTCTCTTCGCACCACTTTGCCATTTTCGCAAAGTGTTCGGCTGGAGAATCTTCTTTATTACCAGAGAGATGGATATGACAAAGCTGTTTTAGGTGGGCACTCATTGTTCTGTCCTTTGAATCAAAGCTTCAACAATGTAACTTGTTAAAACGGAGGCGTAAACTGCATTTTCGCGATGTATTTTCTGCGTATGCCTCGGTGCTGAACCTCCGGTTAGATATAGATTTAACTTAAGAGTGATTTACGCAGAACAAAGATCATGCTCACCGTAAACAAGCCATTTAGGTAAATATGCTGCTTCTGGAATCGTCCAGCCATACTTATCGTATGCTAATGCAGCAAGACCAGTCAGTTTCAGAGAAACATTTCCTTTTGGCGAATAGCGAACATCTTCATTTATGTAGAACTGGTAATGCGCCTCTAACGCATCCCTCAGTGCCTCTTGATAATGTGCCTCATCGCCATCGATAATGGCAACAAACACATTCACAAATGGAATAAACAAAGAGTGTACATATGGCACTCTGGTTGATTCTAAGTATTGCGGGGAGGATTTCTCCATCACAGTTTGCAATAACTCTGGTAACGCTGATGAATTGCTAAATACACCGTTAACGAACTCGACTAGCGCAACATCGAATGGATCTTTTAAACGCACTAACGACTCATCCATGATGGTCATCAGCTCTACGCAGCGCCAATCTCTCGCGGCCATCGCTAAACAGATTTCATCCAACCAAGCATCCATCGTTCCCCCTGCAATAGAACGGTTACCTACTTCCGAAAAATGTCGGTGCCCTACGGAGAATTCAACCACTTTGTCTGAATGATTGGCCAGCAAGTACACGTTATTCAGTAACTCAAGCGCTCTTTTTATATAAGCTGGCGAGGCCTGATGTTGTCCGTATTTTGAAGCAGTGAAGAATGAATCAAGCGAATACCAAGCGTCGCCTTTCATTCTTTTGAGAGGTTGCTGATAAAAAGATTGTTTTTCATCAAGCATTTCTTCCCAGAAGTTGTAAAAATCTTCATCTTCCTCACGAAAAATACGCAATTTTCTTTCTTCAGGTATATCTAAATAGTGATTTTTTATTGTTTCCATCGTTCCCTAGCCTCGCATTATAAGTTGTTCTAATTTTTTGCTGTGATGATATTCATCCTCAAAATCAAGCCGTGAATGATGCCGAAGTTGATTTATAAAATCAATTTATAATCAGTATGTTGCATCGAAAGTTAATGCTTAATTGAAATGAATCGAAAAGCCGAAAAACATTTGAAATATAAGGCTACCGCACAAGCCGCGATGGGTAAGCCAGAACGTACCTGTCCATAAACAGTGGACGACGAACACTGACTTTGTGGAGTAAAGATAGACAGATATTCACCATTGTGTTCGCCTTTCTTTTTCTGTCGCTTTCGATAATACTCTTGCGCAACATTACTCAGCTGGAAAATTTTATGCCTCAAGCAAACTCTGTGGTCGTACTCGACTTTGAAACCACAGGTCTCTCTCCTGCTTTAGGTGATCGCGCAATAGAAATTGGTGCAGTAAAGTTAGTCAATGGCGAGGTTGTCGATAGTTTTCAGCAACTCATGAATCCCGGTTTCAGAGTGAGTTCTTTTATTGAGGACTACACCGGCATTACCAACAATATGTTGCGATCGGCACCAAGCTGCGAAGAGGTAATGGCGTCATTTAGTGAGTTCATTGCTGGCGAGAACCTTATCGCTCACAACGCGTCCTTCGATAAACGATTTTTAGATGCAGAGCTTGAACGAATCAACTGTGGTTATTCGGGTGAGTTTGCTTGCTCCTTACTGGTAGCAAGACGGCTCATTCAAGAAGCCCCATCACATAAGCTAGGTGAACTTGTTCGCTATAAAAATATCGACAACGACGGTGTTTTCCACCGTGCACTAGCCGATGCGCAAATGACAGCCAAGCTTTGGCTCTTAATGGTCGAAGGGATAGAAAACTCAGGCGTCGAAAAACCAAGTTTTCAGTTGATGCAAACAGTTAGTAAAACAGCCAAAGGAAAAGTCGACCTGCTACTCGCCAAAAGCCGTGCGTAACCCCCTCCGAACTAAAAGCTGGTTCTAGTCTCTTCGACGTTTAAGTGATTTTCGATATACATGCGATATTGGTTATCCCAGTGAACTTCCTAATCCGAAAGCGGTAGTTCGCTGGTCTCACCAACCAAACTGGCTTACTATGCCAGGTACCTAAAACGCTTTGTGAGTCACTCATGAGCAGAAAAAATAACAAAAATCTCAGCATTCTTCTTAAACTCAACACCTTTATTGCACCGTATAAATGGCGGGTTGCGGCGGCCTTGGTTGCCCTTGTTGCGACAGCAAGTTTGACGTTATCCGTTGGCTATGGAGTACGCATACTTATCGACCAAGGCTTTGCTCAGCAATCATTGCAAGAGCTTACCAATGCGATTCAGTTTATTGTCGGTGTCACATTGTGTATTGCCATTGGGACTTTCTTTCGCTTTTACCTTGTCTCTTCCGTAGGTGAGCGCGTTAGTGCGGATATTCGCCTTGCGGTGTTTAACCATGTGATTACGCTGCATCCGAGCTATTTTGAGACCAACAGTAGTGGCGACATTATGTCGCGCCTGACTACCGATACCACATTGCTGCAAAGCATTATTGGTTCATCGTTCTCGATGGCGATGCGTAGCGCTTTGATGTGCTTTGGGGCCATCATAATGTTGTTTGCCACTAACGTTAAGCTCACGCTGATTGTGCTTGCTTCTGTGCCTTTGGTTTTGGTACCAATTTTGTTTTATGGACGACGCGTGCGTGCGCTCTCTCGCAAAAGTCAGGATTCAATGGCCGATGTCGGAAGCTACGCTGGAGAAGCGATAGAACATATTAAAACCGTGCAAAGTTTTAGCTCAGAGTCGCATGAACGAGCGGCTTTCGCTGTCGAGGTGGAAAAAGCTTATGAAATAGGTAGACAGAGAGTAAAGCAGCGAGCGATCCTGATATCAGGCGTTATTGTGATTGTGTTCAGCGCGATTGCAGGTATGCTTTGGGTAGGCGGCAGCGATGTGATTCACGGAAAAATGTCTGCGGGTGACCTAGCCGCATTTGTGTTTTATGCCATTATGGTTGCCTCATCGACTGCAACCATTTCCGAAGTCATGGGTGAATTGCAAAGAGCCGCAGGTGCTACCGAACGGCTGATTGAGATCCTTCAAGTAGACAGTGATATTAAAGCGCCAAGCAACCATTTGCCTGTCCGTTCCGACATGCCTGCTGAGATTAACTTTAATTCGGTGAGTTTCAACTACCCTTCTCGCCTAAATCAACCAGCAATCAAAGAATTAAATCTAACCGCTGAACAAGGAAAAGTACTGGCGTTAGTCGGCCCTTCTGGTGCAGGTAAAACAACACTATTCGAACTACTGCAACGATTTTATGACCCACAGCAAGGGCAAGTGTTGTTTGGTGGTGAAGATATTCGACAGTTCGACCCAAACGAGCTTCGACGTCAAATGGCGCTCGTACCACAACAACCAGCGCTGTTTAGCCATGATGTTTTCCATAATATTCGCTACGGTAATCCTGAAGCGACGGATGAACAAGTTATCGAAGCCGCGAAAAAAGCCCATGCCCATGAGTTTATTGAGAAGCTTCCCGAAGGCTATCACAGCTTTTTAGGGGAGCGCGGCGTTAGGCTATCGGGCGGACAAAAGCAGCGTATTGCGATTGCTCGCGCGATTCTAAAAGATCCAAAAATCTTACTGCTAGACGAAGCTACCAGCGCCCTTGATAGTGAAAGTGAACATCACGTTCAACAAGCACTTGAAGCTCTAATGAAAGGACGCACAACGCTGATTATTGCTCATCGTCTTTCGACTATCCAACATGCGGATAAAATTGCGGTGCTCGACAATGGCGAGTTAGTCGATGTCGGTAACCACCAATCATTAATGCAAAGCTGTGAGTTGTATCAGCGACTTGTGGCATTGCAATTTAAGCACTTGGAGTAACGCCTAGTTAAGCGTTCAAAAGTAAGCAAAGGCGGACCAAATAATTTAATAACAGGAGTTTAACGATGTTTTTGTGTCAGTCCAGCGAGCCTTGGCGAGACTAAGAATCTAGCTCTGAGTGGTTAATGAGATAATTTAGACCATGAAGAGCTAGGATAGAAGATCCCACATCATGTCCCATCGTCGCTGTACAAGGTGACGAAATACAAAAGATGCCACTCGCAGTTAAACGAGCGGCATTAAACCAAGCAGCTCGCCTTTTAACAAAGGAATTCCAGTAAGAATCCAGTAACCAGCGTATTCTCCCTTCAACTAGAAATACTCGTTCACAACTACCATATAAAACCCAATCAACTTCATTTGTAACAATTCAGGTTTCAAAAATAGGAAATCATTACTGAAAAAGTTTACCGCGTTTTGTGTTGCTATCTATGGTTACAATATTCGAGACATCAATGCCTTTAAACCAAGCAACACAAAAGCGGCACCGATATGAACAGCGAAGCGAATCAACTATTTTCTTATCTATGTCAGCGATACGATGCGCTTTCTCAAGAGCTTGAGTCTCGCCCTTTTCCTGAATTTTCTGAGACTATTACTCATCCTCTTGGGCACTGTTTAGTCCGTTGCCCAGCAGGTAGCCAACGCTTTTCTATTGTAGCAGTCAACTTTGCACCCTCCGTTCGCGGGCAAGGCGTGCTTACTGCATTTATCGACTACATCAAAAGCAATCCATACCACTACCAAGGTGTTGAGGTTGCAATCATTGAAAACAAGAACTTAGCTAAACGGCTTTTGTCTCTTGGCTGGAAGTACAAGTCCCTGTTTGGCAAAATTTTCTTCGCCAGCAAGCCAACCCTAGTAAAGGACTTTCAGTCTGCGTAATGGTTATTACGACACCGCATCGACATCCAAAGTAAAACCATCACTCAAAATCCGTAAGCATGTTGAAAAAAACTTGGCGATCTTCTGCAGTACTTCCTCGATGAGCAGTGTATTCAACGTGCGCCTCTGCGTTGGCTTTTGGGGATAGATTGATGCCCCATAACGCATTAATTTGGTTTGGTACGATGGAATAACGCATATCAACAATTCGCATTTCATTATTCGGATCCGTCGCTACAAAACCGTTTGAAAACCAACGGAAACGTTCGATGTCTCTTGCTTGTTGCGATTGCGGGTTTAGCCACGGAAATTGCTCTTTTATATTTAACTTTGGAGTTGATTCGCCAGGGTAAATTTTTATTGAACGCCCCACCCTTACGGCATCTACATAGTAGCTCTCTTCCGTTTCATAAATTAGTTTCCAAACCAAAAGATTGCTGAAACTTGGTTTGGCTTTTAATTGTATAGCGTTGTGTTGTCGCTCTTTGACGATTTCCCAACCAGCTACTTCTGCTCTATCTCGTTGTATCGTTCCAAGACTTAGGTAAGCCAGGCACCATAAAAATGCAATGCGGGCATAGTTTGGGCTTCGCTTCAGTGCAACAAACAAAAGCAATATTAAAATAGGGAGTGTGAACGCGGGGTCGATTACCGAAATAGTGTTCCAAGCATAACGCGTGTTGCTTATCGGCCATAGAAGCTGTGTTCCATAACTGGTGCATGCGTCTAATAACGCATGGGTACTATAACCAAGCGCGCAGTAAAACCAACTCTGCCGGAAGCTTAGTCCTCGCTTTTTTGCGAACAATGGATACAACAACAAAGCACAAATGAAACTACCAAACGGGATAAACAAGAGCGAGTGAGTAAATTGGCGATGGTATTCCAAATACAGCAAAGGATCAGTTGAAGAGCGGATGAGTACATCTAAATCCGGAGCCATCCCAGAGACCACACCCAACACGCCAACAACTGCAAGGTTTCGCTTGTTGCTCACGGCCAGTGGCAAAGTTGCACCCAATAAACCTTGCGTTAACGGATCCATCGTTCACTTCCTTTAGATAGATGAAGCTCAGCTGGAAAGCGTACACGCTCAATAGTCGGTTCCAATTTAAAAACCAGAAGGTTCTTCGACATAAATTATCCGCATTTAAGTGGAAAACAATACACGACTTAGTCATGCATTTGCTTGTTTAGCAACAAACACCTTGATTTAGTGTAAGAAGGAATCACGCCGTTCGCTAGTGAACGAACAAATCTGAGTCTAGGCTTGTTTGGTATTTCAAACCCGAAGGTTTATCTGACGCGAAAAAACAAGGCGATCCAAATGGCTCGCCTTGTTTCTAATTTACTGAACGATAAACGAAAGGTGTTTAGTCTTGAGGATTCTCTTTCGCGTTGATTTCAGCGTAAGTGTGCAGCAGCTCCGTCAATGTTTTTACCCACGCAAAAACATCCGAAGGTGCATTTTCGATTAGTTTTTCCACTAGAGCACAGTGTGTTTCTAGCGTGATGGCCTCTTCCAAACGGAATGAGATCGCGTAGAAATGCCAAAGCACCAATCTCGTCATTCGCTCGCTATTTTGCTTTGCGTTGTCTGAGTCATCAAACGCTTGTTGAATTTCACTCAGTGCGATTGCTGTCATGCGTAGCATTGCATCAAGACGTGCAGACAACATGCGGTCTTCACTATCCACTTCTTCTTGATCAAAAGTGAACAGCTCATTCATCACGTCTTCTGGCACCATTTTACTGATCATACGAGCACTAAACTCTTCCAGCTCATGGCGAGGCATAGTTACAAGACAATCGAAGGTGTAATCACGAAGCATAAAATCACTCTAGGTTAGAAATCAATTTCAGCCTCGCATTCTAAATATTGAAATTTCAATTGCCAGTGTTAATTTCTATCCATCTACGAAAAACTACAAAACACCGTTGATTGCAATACCAACACCAATCCGCTGCTGATTATGATCATAGTCGATCAAGCTCTTACCATAACCAGCTGAGTATTGTGCGTACCCCTGAACTTTGCCCCAAATCGGAAATGACACACCCAGTTCTGCAAAACCCTTATGTGTTTGAAAGTTCTGGCGACCTAAAAAGGTAAACTCGTAACCATTCCACTTGTAAGCACTCGATAGCTCAAAGTGTCCCATATAGTCTTCGATATCCGGGTTATCATCACCTTTGGGATCATTAGGCGATGTCTTTTCATCTTCAGGTATACGCCACCAAGGCTGGATAGAAACCGCAAAATTGTCTTTTGCAAAGGTTAAGTTGGCATAGACACGGTTCCAACTGCGCGATAGCTCCTGTCTCTGACCGTTAGACTCATGTTCAATACCAAAACCTAACCAAGTCGAACCATCAAGTGGTTTCCAGTCTGTTGGGGTGTAGTAAAAAAGCTCTGGACGATAATTGGTTTCACGGAATGGACGAGATGCTGCACCCGTGTATACCTGCCAAAATGATTTAAGAGTCATTCCAAAAAACAGACCATCGCCATCAAACAACAAGTCATCATAGTTCATTGGTACTTTAAAACTGATTTGGAACTCCGCCTCTTCTTTACGCAGTTCATCGCCGTATTTGGTGTCGGCATACGCGCGTTTATTTACTCGATCACTGTACGTAAACGGAAGAATATAGTTAACGCGATGCGCGACTAGGCTAAACGGTTCAAACGCGTTTTCTCGTTCTGATTCCAAACGCTTGTCGACCAAGCTTTCCTGAAGTTCTTCTGGCTCTTCAATTTCTGGATCAGCGGGCACTGTACTGGTTACTGTGTCAAGCTCACACTGCCCGCGAATGCTCTTTATGGTTTCCTCACCTTTGCTTTGCTTTATTTTGTCTAGCAAACATAAATCATAAGCACTGGCTGTTTCTCCCATCGCAACTGGCGCTGCCAATAAACTCAGTATTGATATCCCTGCCACTTTTGAAGCCATCTGAAACCCTTAATATTCTTTATGTCAAACCAGATAATTTTAGTTTTTCTTGGTAAACCGCTTGCCATTCTGACGTTAAGACAATGTTAAATGTCCGCCGACTTTACATCTTGGATAAATGCAACAGACTTCGAACATATCGGCCAACTATGAGCAAAGCGCAAAAAACAACCAAGAGTTGAGCATCATAGATAAAAATCACTCGTTTGCATGATGCTCATGCTCTCTATGCAAAATACTGGCTCGTAACTTTGATTGCAAACCCGGCTATGAATAAACCCAAACCATAACCCAAATGCGCCAATGTGCTAAGAAAACGGGCTTTCCAAGGTGTTGGGGTTTTACTCGCAGCAAAACCAAATCCTAGACAAGGTTGAATGACCAAAAATGGGAAGATCAACGTTACCACGCCTGTAATTAAGCTGGGCATTAGACTGGGCTCTACCAACCAATGATGACCAAAAACAGTAACGTGAGCCAAAGCGAAAGTAACGCCGATGGCATAATGCAAAAACCAGCCAAGTGACTTTTCTCCCGGCATCGCCTCTGACGCCATAATTGGCGCATGCATAAACTTTCCTTGGGGCATGTACAAAACCCAGCGCGCAACCAACGCATAGTTTAATGAAGGAATACCAAACACTCTCCTTTGTAACCATGCCCATAAATCCATTATCAAAGTGGCACCAACCCCTATTAGCACCGCTTGCAATCCCATTAAAAGCAGCATTTTTCTCTCCTCAAGTTTTTGATTTGTTAAGGTCTTAGTTGCATGCTACAACTTAAAGCCAACTTGAAGTCAATGGGGAATAATATGGATATTGCAGAAGTGGTTAGAAAATCAGGATTGCCGACTTCAACGCTCAGGTACTACGAACAGCTGGGGTTAATTCGCTCGATAGGAAGGAATGGATTGAGACGCCAATATTCACCAGAGGTACTCAATACACTCAATTTAATTAGTTTGGGGCGTATCGCTGGAATATCGCTTAACGAAATGGCAGAAATGTTGAATCAATCAGAAGTTTCAAAGCCATATATCGATCGTGACTTACTAACGAAAAAGGCACTTGAGATTGATGAGCAAATAAAACGTTTGAAAGCGGTGCGAGACAGCCTAAACCATGTTGCCACCTGCCCTCATGAGTCACATATGGACTGTTCTTCATTTCAAAGGCTTATGAAGGTCGTAAAGCGTTATGTCCCCCAAAAGCAGAGATAAACCGCTCTCACTACCGTCCTATTCTTAATTTAAAAGGAAGTAACTCGACATGGAGGGTTACTTCCTCTCATATTACTTAGCTTTCGCTTTTACGTACTTCTTCACTTTTTTCATCGCCATTTTTTGCTTCAGCGGTGAAAGGTAATCAATGAACAAGTTACCAGATAGGTGATCAATTTCGTGCTGCATCACAATCGCCAAGAACTCATCGCTCTCGATTGTAATCGGGTTGCCATCACGGTCTAGTGCAGAAACAACAACTGACGTGTAACGCTCTACATCTGCGTAGTACTCAGGAACAGATAGGCACCCTTCTTGACCAAGTGCTTTGTTTTCTCCGCTCACCACTTCTGGGTTAACCAAGATTAAAGGATCATTGCGTTCGTCAGAGATATCGATGACAACAACCGCCTCTTTTCTGCCTACTTGGGTTGAAGCTAAACCGATACCATTGCCCGTTGCGTAAAGTGTTTCTAGCATATCGTCTATCAGCGTTTGTACTGTCGATACATCAGTGACTTTTTCTGCTTTTACTTTAAGCCTTGGGTCTGGAATGGAGAGAATTTCGAGGACTGCCATACTTACCTTTCATATCTATAAATCGTAATTCGTGGAGAATTATACACACGTTTCTCGATACATAAACCTGCTAAGCTATCTTGCGCACAAGGCATAAACCATTAACTCAAACGACAACACAATAAATGGGTTTGCCTTTTAAACAAAAAATCCTACAAACAGGAAACTAAAACGCCAGCACATTATGGCTGGCGTCTTGTCATGATCCTAATTGAATCGTTTGTTGTATTTTATCTACTGACTTTCCTTGGCTTTGAGTAATACTCTAATCGCCATTTTCTCACCACTTTTTAAAATTAAGTAGGCGATGCCAATCGTTATTAGCATTATGATAGCAATAAAAATACTTACCCCACCGAGCTCAGATAATAAATAAAACGGAGAAATATCTAACGACATTAAGATAAGAGAGAACACTACCAAACTTGCTAAAGTCCACAGTAAAACAGCATACCATCTTGTTTTTGATGGCATTACATCTCCAGTCTTGTAGCCGAAGTAATAACCAACACTCATGGCTGGGATTAACGTGCTAAGAAAGCCTGTACCACTCATTTCTATCCCAACAATATATTCAATGGCCAACAGCAATGCAGCCCAACAAACGGACGCCAGACACAACAGAGACGTAACAAGAAGTACCGATGGTGGCTGGTTTATTTCTGATTCTGAATAGTTATTTTTTAATTCCACTTTCATTTCCTTCCATTTATTTGAATAAAATAAGCGTTTTAGATCATGCTTCCGCTTGGACAACCTAGAGAAACAACACCGCCATAACTCGTTGTTGGCGTAACTACCATGACTAAATCAACAGGAAGAAACACAACGTCCGTTGCTAACGACAAAGGAATGTCAATCAATGATAGTGGGTATAACGCGATAGAAGTAATATCAGCTCTTAAATAGCAAGGTTGTCGTGCGACTGATAACGCGGTGCCTGAAAACGGCTTTCCGTATCCGCCACCAGCATGCGCATCTATAGACGAACACCCCACCATTAAAGATGCTGACACCACAAGAAATACAACTTGTAGCTTTTTAAATAGTTTTATTTTCATTTAACCTAGATTCCAACTAACTGTTATTTTTTAAAACTAACCCCTCTCTCTCAAATTGTATATTCAATAAGTTTACTCATATGGGCCCAGTGCAACCATGTTAATACGTTCTATGTATCAGAAACAATTCATTTATTTCCAATGACACTAGTGAGATTATGCGACGTGATTGGAATCTCACTTAAGTTTTCATGGACCTATCGCGCTGAAAATTGAAGCCTCTACCTGTCATAGAATAAAAAGCCGTCAAAGCCAGTGGTTCTGACGGCTTTTTGTAAGCGCCCCGTGGGCATTACCTACACCATTATTGCTTGAAGCTTATCTAGTGACAGACCTAGATAGCTAATAGTCGCACTTGCTGTCGGAGGATTTTATTGGCTTTTACGCGGACTTTAACCAACACATCACCATCGACCAACCTAAGGTCGAATATTGGTGAATGTCGCGATGGTGACTCCATCACTTTGTGACGACAACGATTTTACGTCTGCGCTAAAGTAATATGGATTAAGTGGCATTTTGCTCTCTGCTGGTCGCGCGTAGTAAAGCTTGGCGGGCTGTTTTGCCATTTGTTGCGCGTACAAATACCCGACCAACGCATGTTCAAACTGGTGGTAACCATTTCCCCAATGGAACGCTTTGGTTGATTTAGGGCTTAGACCAACACCTCCGTACTGATGATCCACCCATACGTCCATAAAAGTGGGTAACGTGTATTGAAGCGTTTCTTTCATCGAACCATCAATAAGGGAAACTGTCATTGCCGCTTGATCGAGCTCTGCCCATTCCCAAGACGAGCTGTAATGCTTGTGCGGTCTTGATTGCCAAGCAGGAATGCTCTCTTGCGTCCATTTACCCTGCCATTCTGGAGAGAAGAGCGCTTTGACTTGCTCAAAGTTTTGCTGGTATTGCGCTTGTTTAAGCGTGTGTTTCATTCCTTTGAAACCAAACTCTGTCCACTTTGAATTTTCCAACAACTGACCTGTCAGATACGTCATCCAATACGCCTTGATGGTGTGTCCAAAATCATTGTGTTTCGCATCTGGCATCATTACCGCTTTGTGGTGTATCGCGCCATAAAAGCGCTGCTCTTTGACGGAATGGTAGTTATCTATCATCACTTGCGTCAGCCATTGCAGATCTTGCTTCCACTTGGCTTGCGCTGGCGGTGGTAAAAGTGGCGCCGTTAACAACAGATAGCCATTGATCTGGTCAAGTTGAGCGACTAGCTCTTGCTGCTTCGCACCTTCCCCATCACCGTCTTTCAAAACCCAAGCCAGACCGCGATCATCGCTTCGTAGGTATTGTTTAAATATAAACGCTTGCTGGTCGATAAGCGCTTGTTCAACCTTTGGATCTTGCGTCAAGTAGTAGTACATCGCCAACCCCACCAAGGCGTAAGCTTGGTCTTGAGAAGTTCGTTGTTGCCACTCCATCCCCGGTTTTCCACCACGCGTAAAGCTCACAAAGCCGCCGTTTTTCTCATCTTGTAGATGATCAATCAGGTAATAAGCCCCTTTCTTTGCCAGCTCTAATGCTTGCTTGTCACCCGTAAGATGAAAAAGCACGCCATAAGCGTAAGTTTGGCGCGATTTCATGCGGGTGTATTCGCGATCGAAGTGCGGGCTAATCCACTCTTTGTTTAATTCTTCACACGGCTTTTGTGGGTCGAGAATGACACCGTTATCACAACGAAAAGTCGGAAAATTCCCCGCAGGTTGTCCATGCGCGCTTTCCATCATCCAATATGGGGCTAGGCCATTCGTCACATGGTTTAACCAATCATCCCCCGAAGGCAGGCCTACATCAGCAAAGCTGCTCATGCTCGTCGTTGCGAGCAATAAGGTAAGATATTTAAAAGACATAACACTCAATTAAGTTATTGAATTTTATCCAGTATAAATAACTCCCTTTACGCATATTGTCGTCGTGGTCACAATCGCCTTACGCATTTGTTTGCATCAATCATCTTTCAGCCTTATTCGATGATTGAGCCGCGAATAAACGCTACTCTGTCTTCGACTGACATTTTGGGCACTTCGATCAATTGATAACCAAATTTGTGATAAGCGTTGACCATCTGTTGATACGTAGCCACCGCTTCAGAAAAATCTTGCTTTCGCTCTTCGTCGTTGCTGAATATCGACGTCCACGGTAGAAAAATGAATACTTGAGAATGATAACGAAGCGTCTGGCAATGCGTGATGAGCTCATGCGAGATTGGCAGTTGTTCCAACTTACTGTAGCCATATACGTCCACAATACTGCGATCAAAAAACACATTCCCTTGGTGGACATTGAAAGCTCGGTAATTGCTCACTTCTACCTTCATCATTTCGTCTCGAAAAGCTTGTTTGTCATTCCAAGGTAATGCTGAACCGTGATTGGCAACCTGCGTTTGTATTATTTGACGGCCGGTTTCTGGCGCGCAGATAAAGCCTTGTGTTTTTAGCTGTTCGATTACCGAAGTTTTCCCTGCACCAGGACCACCAGTGAATACGATGAGTTTGTTCAAAATCTTTTCCTTATTTTTTGTTTGAGTGAAGTAATGCGTGTACAGCCAAGAAAATTGGCATCATTTGGCGTTTGAAATTGGAATTTGGCATGCTAACGTTAAGCGAGATCGGTAGTGGGAAATTTGGGGGAATAGAACTGAGCAGTGAAGAGATTTACAAAGTAAGAACCGAAACGACGTGTTCATCGGTTATGGAAAACGGAGGAATGCTGAGCGAAGCAAGCTCGCCCAAAATACTGGGTTGGGAAGTGGTGCGATTGGTTCTGATGGTTAACGCGTCAATTGGATATCTATATCAAGAAAATGGCACCTAAGCCTAAGAACGCAAAGAAACCGACGACATCGGTAACGGTCGTCAATACTACCGAGCCAGCCACGGCGGGGTCAATGTTAAACTTCTTCAACGTGAATGGTATCAACGTACCCGATGCCGCGGCCGCCAAACTATTGAGGAAAATGGCACAGCAAATAATAAGTGCCAATGGCCAAGAGTCAAACACCATGTAAACGACACCCGCGATCACCAATCCCATAATTAAACCATTAATGGTGGCGATTTTTAATTCCTTATTCACCAATAGCTTCAAGTTACTTTGGTGCAAGTGGTTTAGTGCGATACCTCGAATGGCCACCGCTAAGGTTTGGCTACCCGCGATGCCGCCCATGCTCGCCACGACAGGCATTAAGATCGCAAGCGCAACGACTTGCTCGACCACATTATCAAAAATACCAATGATGGCAGAGGCAACAAAAGCGGTCAGCAAGTTAATCACCAGCCAAAGTGCTCTTAGCCTTGTCGCCACGCTTAATGGTGTGAACAAATCTTCTTCGCTTCGTACGTTTTCTGCCACTACAGCTTGTAGGCTGAGTTCGCGCAACGTAATCGCGATGGTCGCCATCGACAAGACGCCCATAATTTTGCCACCAGCCATGATAGGAAACCAATGTGCGCCACCATCAATCGAGACTTGTTTGCTGACACTTTGAATCGTTTGAATATCTTCTAGGATTGGCGTAACTACGGTCAAGTCGGTAAGTTTGATATGATTCTCGTGCAGCAACAGGGTTTGCGGCTCTATCGTACCAATCACACCACTTGCATCACGCACAATAATCAACCGCACTGGACTTTGCCCGCGTTTTAGCAGCTCGGTTTTGATGCCTCCTACGCTGTTTTTAGGGTTTGCGACCAGAAAGTGAGGCTCGGCATAACGTCCAACTTTGTTGTCTTCATACGACAATGCTTGTTGGATATGCGCGACAGACTCTTCACTTTGATCAATAAGGTATTCATCTACAAATTCGGTCGGTAGAAAGTCCGCAAATATGATCAGTTCTGAATCCGTTATGTACGCCAAGCGTTCATGTTGTAATTCTTTATTGAGTGATTGATGAATGTGCTTGGCGGTGTCGTATCGGAGCAAATTTAATACCGTCCAATACTTCTCAGGCGGCAATGCTTCTATGACACGTTTACGGTAAGCAATGTTGACCGATTCCAAAATGTTCGCAATCTGTGCTTCTTGATAGTCTTTCAAAAAGCTCAAGTCTTCGGTCGATTCTATCGCTTTAATGATCTCAGCAAGCAAATGTGGCACTTTGCGGTTAATTTGCAATTGGTTGGAATCTATCATTACTTTTACCTATAGCTTTCACTACCACATTCGCCGCATTGACGATATGTGCTATCCGAAGGCATGAATTCTTGATGTTAAAATTCTAGGCGATAGTTGACTTAATTGCGGAATTTATATTTCGCTCGCAGAAACAAAACGCCTCTGCATCAGTTCATGGTATAGACTTGAATGTGTGTCAGGCTCATTCGCCTTGTTTGATAATGGAGTAATCAATGGCACCTGTATTTTTTCTGACTCAGCAGGCCGCCTTACCAAGTCGTAAGGTGCTTCGTAAAGTGATTCAATTTTCGACAGCGTTGGCTCAGCCTATTGTGGTTTTAGTGGAAGACCATCGCCGAAGTGAAGATCACGCATTCGCTCATTTTCTCAGTTTCAACTCTGACCATATAGAAAAAAGACAAGCTGAGTTTGAAGCTTGGACCTTAAAGTTAAACGCATTAATTGTCGAACTTTGTGAAGAAGAAGAGCTTGAAACACCAACGCTCTCTTACGAGCATTTCAAAGGGAGCCATTGGGTTGAGCAAGTTGCGAAACGGCTTGTTGACCACACCGACTTACTGCTCGTGGGACACTTTAACAAACACGAGATTCAAACGATGCTCACAGAACTAGCACAACAAGATTGCGACTTGTTGCTACTGAGTGAGCGTTCATGGCCTTCTCACGCCAACATGCTTTGTGCAATCGACCCACTTCATCGAGGGGATGAAAAGTCGATAGTAGATAAAGCCATCGTCTCGCGAGGCTCAAAATTAGAACAAACCTTAAGCGGGAAAATGACGCTCGTTTACTGCCGATACGTCGCGCCATACCTCTCTCGCTATCGTGCAGAGATATTAAGCAACCAAAAAGCAGGCATTACGGACTTTATTACTGCGCAAAAGTTAACTCGAGTACCACTACTGCTGCCAGAAGGAAACCCTGAAACGGCGTTACCAAAAGCAGTTAAGCAATCACAAGCAGCGATTTTGATTATGGGTGCATGTAAACGAAGCATGTCATCCCAATTTTGGTCTGGCAGCACTGTAGACACGTTACTTGATCAACCACCTTGTGACCTACTGTTGGTCAACAGCTCCAAGGGCTGACTAGGTATTCTCTATTAACCTATCCTTTCAATACCAAGCGCAGTTATTGGCTCTTTACATCTTCTAACTGCGCGGCTTCATGCTCTGCGTTCAAGGCTTGTTTCTGCTGCTGTTTTATCTCATCCCAACTGCGTCCCGACTCAATCGCAGATACACGCTGATCGTATTTGTTGCAGGCTCTTTCGAGTACTTTCTCAGGATCTATCCCCTTTTCTCTTTCCAGCGCTTTTAATACGTTAAGATAGTTCCACAACACATCGCCTAACTCGTCTTCCAAATGACAAAGGCGATCCTCACGAATCTCTTCGCGGACTTCATCAACTTCTTTGCCAATGGCCTCCAGATAAGTCTCTACGCCTTTAAACCAAGTGTTGGTTTGGTCATATTGAGATTTTCTCGTCGCAATTGCGTACAACTCATCAAATTTCTTCATTATCTCTCCGTAGAACGAGTTTTTATTTACGCCTCTTTAGGACGAATAAACTTCCCTTTTGCCGTCACTCTAACTTCATTATTGACCAGCAATTGAGCCACCAATTGATATATACCGCGGCGTTCACCTTCACAGTGTGCAGTAATCGTGACGTGCTCATCTAACTCAATAGGTGCATGGTAGCGCACATCCAACTGCGCGGTAAGGGCTTGAATGTCTCTAAATAACAAACAGTGCGTCATTGCACCATCGAGCAGCGAACTCGCAATGCCACCATGCAACAGGTCGGTGTAACCCTGATGACGCGGTAAAACGTGAAACTCTCCGACAACAGAGCCATCGGCTAGGTATTGGTAGTTCACGGCCAAAGAGTTCGGATTCACATTAATTGAAGAACAAACCGCACATTGATGATGAGACTCGTGAGTGTAATGACAGTAGCTGTTTGTGGACATGATAGTTACTCGGTTTCTCAAAAGAGTAATTAGCATATGCCAATAATTAAAAAGAAACGGCGAGTAATCTTTGTTTGCATGTTGCAGGGCCAGCAACCTCGCTTTTCATAACACTAAATAATCATTTTAATAATTAACGATAATTTCCAGTTTATTTAGAGTGACGATATGGTTTGCATAGTGATTACGCAACGTTATGAAAAGGCGACTTATGAAGTTTCTCCACACGATGATCCGTGTAGCTGACCTAGACAAATCTATCGAATTTTATACAAAAGTTCTGGGAATGAGTGTTTTGGATCGTTTTGAAAACCAAGAATACCGTTACTCACTGGTGTTTGTTGGTAACCCTGATCAACCAGATGGCGCGACCATCGAGCTAACTTATAACTGGGATACCGACAGTTACGACTTGGGTAACGCATTCGGACACATGGCACTGGGGTCTGAAGATATTTACGCCGCTTGCGAAAAAATTAAAGCGCTTGGTGGCAACGTTACTCGCGAGCCAGGTCCAATGAAAGGCGGAGAAACTCACATCGCGTTCATTAAAGATCCCGATGGTTACCAAATCGAACTCATCCAAACTCAAAAATAACGAGGTTTCCTATGACAGACGCATTATTTCAACCCATTCAACTTGGCTCTCTCTCATTAAAAAACCGTATCGTTATGCCTCCGATGACGCGCTCTCGTGCTTCTCAACCAGGTAATATCGCTAACGACATGATGGCGACCTACTATGCTCAACGTGCTGAAGCGGGCCTAATCGTTGCTGAAGGCACACAAATTTCGCCAATGGGTCAAGGCTATGCATGGACACCAGGCATTTACAGCCCAGAGCAAATTGCTGGCTGGAAAAAAGTAACTGATGCAGTGCACGAGAAAGGCGGCGTTATCTTCGCGCAATTATGGCACGTTGGTCGTGTGACTCACCCTGATAACATTGGCGGTGAGCAACCTATTTCTTCTTCTGCGCTAAAAGCAGAAAACGTGAAAGTATTTGTCGATAACGGCACAGACGAACCGGGTTTTGTCGACGTGGTTGTGCCACGTGAAATGACCAAACAAGACATCAAGAACGTTATTGAAGAGTACCGCCAAGCCGCACTAAACGCGATGGAAGCCGGATTCGATGGTATCGAGCTTCATGCAGCGAATGGCTACTTGGTTAACCAGTTTATCGATTCTGAAGCGAATAACCGCACCGATGAATACGGTGGCTCTATTGAAAACCGTCTGCGTTTTCTTGGTGAAGTGATAGAAGCGATGACGCAAGCTATTGGCGCTGAGCGCGTTGGTGTTCGTCTTGCACCATTCACTTCGTTAAATGGCACCGTTGATAGTACGCCAGTCGAAACCTACACCGCCGCTGCAGCGCTGCTTGATAAACTCAATGTGGTTTACATTCACATTGCAGAAGTGGATTGGGACGACGCGCCAGACACTCCGCACAACTTTAAAACCGCAGTTCGTGAGGCGTACAAAGGTACACTGATTTATGCCGGTCGTTACAACGATGAAAAGGCGCAACACGCGATCGAAAGTGGTTTAGCTGACATGATTGGCTTTGGCCGTCCGTTTGTTGCAAACCCCGACTTACCAAGCCGCATCAAGCATGGCTATCCACTGGCAGAACATGACCCTGCCACATTGTTCGGCGGCGGTGAAAAAGGCTTAGTGGACTACCCTGCGTACCACGCGGGTTAATTCATCTACGTAAAGCTGATTCGCAACTCGCGACAAACCAATAGCGAAACCAAAAGAACCTTGCTCTTCCCCCTGTAACGCCAAGATGCAGGGTTCTTTTTAGGCAAGCCATCAGAATTAACGTCTTTGACAAGATGTACAACCTCGACACGCAGAGCGCGTCTTTTTACTGAGCAAACTGCGTTGTACTTTACAGTAAGCATTCTTTAAGGCACGACGACCTGAAAACCAATCATCCGGTTTAGTGAGGATTAAGTAGCCGTGAAACCTCTTAACCAACTCGGTTCGATTGTTTTCGATAAATCGGCTATCAAACTCGATGTCGAAGTAATTCAAAGCCTCTTCGATACAAGTAAAGCTGGCAATTTTTTCCTGAATCGTATTCTCTGTCATCGTTTCTTTAGCGTAATCATTTTCAATGGAGTCTAAGTGCCTCGCGCTTTACGTTCTTTGATTTAGCGCTTCTTAAGATCATTCTTTATGGGTTTTCCATATTGAAATTCAATTTGGGAATTCGTTAACCCACCTAGCATTTTCATTTTGACAATCACTTTAAGGCACTGATTTAAATAAACATTATTTCTGGTTCATATTTTGCTCTACTTCATTAAACGGAATGTTGGAGCAACACGATATGACTTACAGAGCAGAAGTAGACGGATTAAGGGCGATTGCTGTCACGTTGGTGATTTTGTTTCATGCAGGAGTTGAGCAATTCGCTGGTGGCTTTATTGGCGTCGACGTGTTCTTTGTGATCAGCGGCTATTTGATCACTATCATCGTGATTAACGACTTAGAAAACCAGAAGTTCAGCCTTGGTGATTTTTATGAGCGACGCATTCGTCGCATACTCCCCCTCTTACTGGTGGTGATCGCCGTCAGCTATTTGATGTCTTGGTGGCTATTTTTGCCGCAAGCACACAAAGACGTTGGTCAATTTGCAGTGTCTTCCATTCTTTCCGCATCCAACATTCTTCTGTATTTAAAAGGCCACAATTACTTCGGTTTAGAAGATCAAGCCAACCCGCTGTTCCACACATGGAGCTTGGGCGTTGAAGAACAGTACTACATTGTCACTCCTTTGCTACTCATGCTACTCGCTCGTGGTAAAAACGCGTTTTACCTGACTTTTTTTATCACGGTATTTGTGCTCAGTTTGATGACTATTGTCTACGCGAGCAACGACCCTGATTTCGCCTTCTACATGATCTTCTCTCGCGCTTGGGAACTGGCAAGCGGTTCATTACTCGCATTAGTGATGAGAAAAGTCCAAGTTCAATCTAACGATACTCTAGCAACCATTGGCATCGTTTTGATATTGGCTTCCGCGCTTTTGTTTGAAAAATCGCAAGATGGCGCGGGCATTACGCTGCTGGTGCCGGTCATCGGTAGCGCGTTGGTGATTTTGTTTGCCTCTAAAGACAATGTCTGCGGTAGATTACTGAGCCTAAAGTGGGTCGTGTTCGTCGGCTTAATCAGCTACAGCTTATACTTGTGGCACATTCCATTATTTGTCTTTTACCGCTACATGTTGGACACAACACAAGACGTCAATATCCCGCTTTACGTTATCGCTCTTTTTGTACTGTCTTACTTCACTTGGCGCTTTATTGAAAAGCCGTTCCGTAGCCGAAAAGCCATGAGCATGCGCACTGTGTCCGCGGTTATTGTGTTGTTGACGTTGCCCTTGCTAACGCTCGGCGTTATCGGTCATCAAAACGGTGGTTTTCCAGAAAGAAGCGCATTTTTCGAGGCCATGCGCGTTAACAACGGTTATGGTTTAGATTGCAACGGCAACACCAACGTTAACGATGTGTGCTCGTCTGCGCCGCAGCCCGCCATCGCTGTGTTAGGCAATAGTCACAGCATGGTTTACGTGAAGCGTCTATCTGAAGTAACACCAACTGGCGTGGTGCAACTTACTCAAGATTCCTGTGCGGTCGGTTATGTCGACACCATCAAAGGTGCTGGCTCAGTTCCTTGCCGACAGTTCTTCAATGAGGCTGTCGATACCATTCTAAGTACCCCTTCCATTCGTCGCGTTGTTATCTCTTCTAATTTCAATAAAGAGCTTTCACAAGCCGATTATGAAGCATCATTAACCAAATTATTGAATGAACTGAAAGGAAAGGAAGTGGTCGTTTTCGGTCCAACCCCTTCTGCACCGTTTGCGGTAGGAGAATGCCTTTGGAAAGCGCGTTTGTTTGGCGAGACAGAAGAGTCTGCCTGCGACTTTTCTCCCAAACAACATCACCCTCAAAACGTGGCGAAGTTAGTGAACTACTTTGAGCAATTTGAGCACGTTGAGTTTGTCGACTTGACCGATGCCATTTGCAGAAATGGCGTATGTCGAATGAGAGTTGGAGCAAACAATGCGATGTATACGGATGACAGCCATTTATCTTACAAAGGTGCTGAGTTGGTGCTTGGGCATTACCTCAACACTACAAATGAAGCGCAACAGTTCACTTACGACCGACAATAACCAAGGAAATAAACTTTTATGCTTCAGCGCTTATCTCAGGTAAGCGCTGAATGCTTTAAAGCAAGACAAAGCTAGGCGTCTATTTGAAAATGCGCGGATCAAACGCGAAATCGAGCTTTTCGGCTTTCTTGATGATCTCTTTCATTTTGGGATGATTTGGGTTCACCACGTAGTTTTTATCACGAGGTGAAATCGTTGAAGGCACTTGCAGCGCGGCAAACTCAGGATGAGGATCATTGAGAAACTGGTCACCAATGTACTGCGTAGACTCGCTCGCCGGTATTGCTCGCCACGTCACAGGGAGATCTTCTTCATCTAAGGTGGCGATGAGGTATTCTGGCATTTCAATACGATATAAATCGTAAAGTTTGGTGATAGCAGGATCGTTGTTTACGTGAACAAACACTTCCAACGAGCAAAGGGATTCCGATTCAGAGAAATAGAGGGCTTCGGTTCCTTTTGAGTTCCATCGCCCTCCAAATAACTTTGCGCCAACGGGGCTGAATGGCGTGTCAGCAAATTTCTTTTGTGTGAGACGATAGAGCTTCATATTACGAGAATACCCCGTGCTCTAAACGGCCGATCAAATCTTTTACGATTTCAAAATCCACCGTGGTCGAGACCATATCAAGTGGACGTTTTCCACCTAAGCCATACACATTCTCTCTCATCCATTTTAACGCGCGCTCTTCGTCGTCAAACAGTTCTGTCGCGAGTTTCAATAACATCGCTAATCGATAGATTGCATCACTTTCTTGCGTATTGAAGCGTTCATCGTTTTTTAGACGACGCTTGACCGTGCTGACAGGTATCAATGTGACGTTTTGAAACTCACTCTGAGAAAGCTTCACACGCTCAACAATATTGCGATACACCTTTGGCTCAAAGCCTTTGTGAACCGCATCAGTGCGACCTGTTTCAGCGTCTTCAATACCCAACATAAACCAGAAATTGGCTTTATGAGGTTGTTTCGGTTTGAAGCTTTTTAATGCTGCAGTTGCCATATCAAGCTCCTATGGTTCATATGGTCCAGTTATTATGGTTCAAATGAGCTTAACTTTCAATCAAAGTAAAAAGATAGGTAAAGAAAAAGGCGAGCTTTTCGCCCGCCTCTCTTACTTATTCATCAACCCATCTACCGACGGGCATCGTTTCACTTATTGCAAGTCAAAACGATCCGCGTTCATGACTTTCGTCCATGCGGCGATGAAGTCATGGATGAATTTTTCCTGATTATCATCTTGCGCATACACTTCCGCATACGAACGCAGGATCGAGTTTGAACCAAAGACAAGATCCACACGGGTTGCCGTCCACTTCACAGCGTCGGTTTTACGATCACGGATTTCATATTGATTAGCACTCACTGGTTTCCACGTATATGCCATGTCAGTAAGGTTCACGAAGAAATCATTCGACAAAGTGCCGACTCGGTCAGTAAATACGCCCTCTTTTCCACCGCCGTAGTTACTGCCTAGAACGCGCATACCACCAATAAGTACCGTCATTTCTGGCGCCGTTAATCCCATAAGCTGAGCACGATCTAATAAAAGCTCTTCTGGCTTAACCGCGTAGTCTTTCTTCAACCAATTTCGGAAACCGTCAGCAACAGGCTCAAGTACTTCGAATGATTCAACATCCGTCATCTCTTGGGTGGCATCACCTCGGCCTGGCGTGAATGGCACAGATACATCATGACCTGCGGCACGCGCAGCCAGTTCAATACCTACGTTACCAGCAAGCACGATAGCATCTGCAACACTACAGCCCTCTTCTGCTGCTATTTTTTCTAACACCGCAAGAACACGTCTTAGACGTTCAGGTTCGTTCCCTTGCCAATCTTTTTGCGGAGCCAAGCGAATTCTCGCGCCATTTGCACCGCCTCGGCGGTCAGAGCCACGGTAAGTACGCGCACTATCCCACGCCGTACTTACTAACTCACTAATGGATAGGCCACTTGCTTCGATTTTTGTTTTTACTAAATCAACATCGTAGTCTGTCTTACCTGCGGGCGTTGGGTCTTGCCAAATAAGATCTTCGCTTGGCACATCAGGGCCGAAATAACATGATTTTGGTCCTAGATCGCGGTGTGTCAACTTAAACCAGGCACGAGCAAAAACGTCATCAAAGTACGCAGGGTCATTTTGGAACTTTTCTGTAATCTTACGATATTCAGGGTCCATTTTGAGCGCCATATCGGCGTCGGTCATGATTGGATTGTAGCGCTTAGAACCGTCTTCAACATCGACAGGCTTGTCTTGTTCTTCAATGTCGATTGGCTCCCATTGCCATGCACCTGCTGGGCTCTTTTTCAGTTCCCAGTCATACTTAAATAGTAGGTGGAAGTATCCGTAATCCCATTGTGTAGGGTGTGTTGTCCAAGCACCTTCAATACCACTCGTTACCGTGTCACGGCCAATGCCACGTGTTTTGTGATTAATCCAGCCAAGACCTTGCTCATGAACGTCTGCTGCTTCGGGCTCTGGGCCAAGGTTTGCGGCATCACCATTACCATGACACTTACCCACCGTGTGACCACCAGCTGTGAGAGCGACGGTTTCTTCATCGTTCATAGCCATTCGCGCAAAGGTCACTCGCATGTCATGCGCTGTTTTGAGAGGATCTGGGTTACCGTCTACCCCTTCAGGGTTCACATAGATAAGACCCATCATTACCGCAGCAAGCGGGTTTTCTAAATCTCGCTCACCAGAGTAGCGGCTGTTATCAGCGTCACTTGTGGCTAACCATTCTTGCTCAGAGCCCCAGTAAGTGTCTTTTTCTGGGTGCCAGATGTCCTCTCGTCCAAACGCAAAGCCAAAGGTCTTAAAGCCCATGGATTCGTACGCCATGTTACCGGCAAGGACAATCAGGTCTGCCCAACTTAGTTTGTTGCCATATTTTTTCTTGATTGGCCATAAAAGGCGTCGAGCCTTATCCAGGTTGGCGTTATCTGGCCAAGAGTTGAGAGGAGCAAAGCGTTGGTTGCCTGTAGCAGCACCGCCACGGCCATCCGCAATACGATAACTGCCCGCTGCATGCCATGCCATTCGGATCATTAAACCACCGTAGTGTCCCCAGTCGGCAGGCCACCAGTCTTGGCTATCAGTCATTAAATCTTTTAAATCTTTTTTAAGTGCTTCGACATCTAACTTTTTCAGTTCTTCTTTGTAATTAAAGTCCTGGCCAAATGGGTTGGTTTTGGAGTCGTGTTGATGCAGGATGTCTAAGTTCAAGGCATTCGGCCACCAATCCATCACCGACTTATCTGTAGATGTTTGCCCACCATGCATAACTGGACATTTACCTACCGAACCGCCGTTTGCTTTGCTCATATAATGCTCCTTCGTGTCGTGGTTGTGGTAACCACTCTTTGTTATTCAATAAATCGAATATCCACCTCAAACAGCGTAGTTCATACACTGTTTTTTTAGTTAACGCCAAGTCAAAATTTCAAACATTTCAGCGAATAAATAATTGTTATCAAACATGTACCTATATGCAGAAAATATGGATAGAGATCAGTTTAAGTCCATACCTGAATACTTAATCCCAGACAGCCTCGCCATGTTGTGATCCCAGGTCGCTAAATCATGATGACTAAATTCATTCAGAGCGTGATGACCACACGCCCTCGCCATGACTTTCATGAGCTCGACCGAGGATTCGAAGAAATTTTTCAGTTGCTGGGATGACTTTCCAACGTCGAGACGCTGCCTCAAATCGGCATTTTGTGTCGCAATGCCTGCCGGGCAATTATTGGTGTTGCAGATGCGAGCCGCGACACAACCGATCGATTGCATCGCACTGTTTGCTATCGCTACTCCGTCTGCTCCAAGTGCCAACGCTTTGACAAAATCCGTAGGAACTCGCAACCCACCGGTGATGATTAATGTGACGCGGTCACTTACGCCTTTTTCATCTAAGTACTTACGTGCACGAGCTAATGCAGGGATGGTGGGAACACTAATATGATCACGGAACATAGTTGGCGCCGCACCCGTGCCACCACCGCGACCATCTAAGATGATATAATCAGCCCCAGCATCAAGCGCAAACTGAATGTCTTGCTCAATATGGTTGGCACTGAGTTTAAATCCAATTGGAATACCGCCTGTGATGCCACGAACTCTGTCAGCAAACTTTCTGAAATCGTGAGTAGTGTGAAGATCTTTGAACGTTGGTGGTGATATCGCTGGTTGTCCTTCGGGGATGCCTCTCACCTGAGAGATCTTACCTACATTTTTATTTGCAGGCAGATGACCACCCGTGCCCGTTTTTGCTCCTTGCCCACCTTTAAAGTGAAACGCCTGAACATTAAGAAGCTTAGATTCGTCGTAGCCAAATTGAGCACTAGCAAGCTCATAGAAATACCGTGAATTAGCGGCTTGTTCTTCCGGTAACATGCCACCCTCACCAGAGCAAATCCCAGTCCCTGCCAACTCTGCACCTTTTGCTAGTGCAATTTTCGCCTCTTCAGAAAGTGCGCCAAAACTCATGTCCGACACCAACAAAGGAATGGCGAGTCTGAGCGGCTTACGCGCGTTTGGTCCCACAATCAACTCGGTAGACACAGGAACGTCTTCCAACAACGGTTGTGTCGCCATTTGCGCCACCATAATTTGTATAGCATCCCAATGTGGTAGCAAATGCCTAGGAACCCCCATTGCAGCCATCGGACCATGATGACCGAGTTTAGAGAGTCCTTCTCTCGCTAATTGGTGGATAAACTCGAGGGTTGGTTCTTCTTGAGTAGCAGACGCCGTTGGTTTGTCTCTTTTCTCTCGCTTTTGTTCCGGTCCCTCTTTACCGACTTGCTCTGCGGTAAATCGCTTGTGTGTACCATCACAAAAAGGAGCATTGGCGGTATGCTTACATTGGCAGAGATAGGCATCTTCGTCTTTTTCCGCACTAAAGCTCATTGGCTTTAAGCCGGTTCCCGAATGAGACCCATCGCAGTAAGGTTGATTTTTAGAACGCCCACATCGGCAGAAGTAATATTCTTGCCCAGCTTTCAACTCTACTTTGATCGGCTTGTTATCAGCGATGATTGGCTTGCTCATGTTGCCCCCTATTTATTATTGTTAACCATGCTTTCTCGCTGGCTTGCAATAAGCGTAGAACAGGAGCGTAAAGAGCGTCAGTGTCGCCGAGTAAAATGCGCGATTGTCGCCCGACTAACCTATACTTTTTATGGGTCTCATACACGTGGAGGCTATATGGCGATTGCAACCCGATTAGATGAATATTTGACTGAGCATAACATTCACTTTCAAACCGTGAATCACAGCCACAGTCATAGCTCGCTACAAAGTGGTGTTGCAGCAGGTGTGCCTTTAATGAATATCGCAAAAGGTGTGATTCTTGAGGATCATGAAGGGCGTCATATGATGGCGGTCTTACCTGCCAACAACAAAATCAGTTTGTCGAGATTAAACGACGAATTTAATGCCACCTTCCACTTGGTGAAAGAGCGTATGGTTTACCGACTCTTCACCGATTGTGAACACGGCGCTATTCCACCGATTGGTAGCCCTTACCACATGTCGACAGTTTGCGATGAAAGACTAGCAAACTTGGAACATGTCTACCTTGAAGCTGGCGATCATGAAACTCTGATTAAGCTGGACCGAAAGGCGTTTAAAGAACTGATGAACGACTGTAGATATCTAAGATTCAGCAGTGAAGTTCTGCATTAAACTTGCCAAGATATTTCGACATTTCCTGAACAAGGCTCTTTCAACAAGAGCCTTTCTTTGTTTTGTTGGTAGCACGCGATGGAAGTTTCTCGGACTTTGGTGCCCAGCGTTTCAGAGCATATAGAAACAAAAAACCGCCTATTCGGGCGGTTTTTTATCAATCAAATCATAATTATTATCGAACAAAGATCTTTTGGATCGCTTTTATCGCCATAGCCCTACGGCGCATTAATACGCTCGTTCTTGGCAACCATTTCGGTGTGTGAAGAATGGTTTTCGCATGACTAAAAGTTCTGAATCCTTCCTCTCCGTGATAATGCCCAATACCCGATTCACCAACGCCACCAAAAGGCGCATCTTCAGCGCCAACATGTAAAACCGTATCATTAACGCCGACGCCACCACTGTGGGTGTTGCGTACAATATGTTTGATGGTCGATTTGTCGTCCGACATAACATACAGCGCAAGTGGTCTTTGGCGCTGATTAATGTAATCAATCGCTTCATCAACCGCATTGTAGGGCTTAACAGGTAGAAATGGCCCGAAGATCTCCTCTTGCATGATTCGCATATTCGGCGACACATCCGTGACCAAATGAGGATACAGAAGTCGTTCCTCTTGGGGCGACGCTTCAACAGTGTGAAGGTTAGCACCTTGCGCTTTTGCATCCTCAAGTAGCGCAGTCAAACGATCATATTGTCGTTGGTTGACAATATGGGTCAGCTTTTGATTCTTGTTGGATTTTAAATAGAGCTTTTCAAAACGTTTTAAGAATAGCGAAATGAACTCTTCGACACGTTCTTGCGGTACAAATGCGTAGTCAGGCGCGACACAAATCTGGCCTGCATTAATGCATTTACCAAACAAGATAGCATCAACGGCTTTCTTCATGTCTGCATCTTTTGCAATGATCACCGGGGACTTTCCACCCAACTCTAACGTCACCGGCGTAAGGTTTTCCGCTGCCGCTTTTGCCACTGCGCGACCAACACTCGTAGAACCCGTGAACAAAAGGTGATCGAATGGCAGTTGGCTGAATGCTTGTGCGACGTCTGCTTCACCCTCAAAAACTTCGACATACTCAGACAACCCACGGCAAATATCGATGATGACTTTATTGGTTTTTGGCGTAAATTCGCTGAGCTTCATCATCACGCGGTTGCCAGCAGCCAATGCTGTCACTAAAGGCGCAAGGCTCAAAATCACAGGAAAGTTCCACGGTGAAATGATCCCGACGACACCTAACGGTTGATACTGAACGGTGACTTTAGAAGGTGCGAGCAATAAGCCGGATTCGCGCTTGCTGGGTTTGCACCATTTTTTTAGTCGTTTGAGGGTATAATTAATATGCGAGACCGTTGGCAAAACGTCGGTCATAGCGGTATCAAATTCTGAGCGATAGCCAAAATCGTCACTTAACGCTTCAACCAGCGCTTGTTTGTTCTCAAGCAGCGATTTTTTTAACAAAACGAGGCGCTGTTTACGTTCATCCAAACTAGGATAAGGCTCGGCTGCATATGCCGCTTTTAAGCGTTCGAGGCTTTGCTGTAACAAGTTATCTACTTCAACCTCTGTGATTGCGTTCATGATGCTTCTCCTAGCCTAGTTTCTGCCAATGACGCCCCAAGTTAACACGAGCGCAACAATGTTACTATTGTAGCGCTCGTGAAGTTAGAGTTCGAACTCTGATTAAAATATTTCTGGGGTGGATACTACATCAAACGTAGTTCATAAATGCCTAGTCGTTGAGAGCGGTCAAGCATATCGAACTCATGATCAACGTATTCTTTTAATGTGGCGCCTGCACGCTCAGCAATATTGATGCTAGCGATGTTATCTTCCATACAATGGAACTGAATGAATTGTGCGTGCCCTTTCTGCTTCAAAAAAGGGATCAATACTGCGAGCACTTGGTCAATCACACGATGGCCTCGCCCATTGTTGGCAAGCCAGTAGCCAATTTCAGTAACACGCGTATGTGAATCCACACCTTTAATGCCAATAACACCCGTAAGCTGCTCATCAAAATAAATTGCACACCAGTGGGAATCCAGCGCGTTACTGTTCACTCGCTGGGAAATGTAGTTCACGGCCTCTCGATGATTCGTGACAGAATCCGTCCAAGGTAGATAGCCCTCAAGGCTCTCTCGGTGAGTGTTCACAACCTCTAGTAAAGCGGACGCGTGTTTCGTATTGAGGGGCTCAATTGAGATCCTTTGCGAGACGGAAAAACGCTTCTGTAAGTGATTTCCTTGATACGTCTCTTGGCATGTGACTTCATCCATAGATGTTATTCCTTTTTATTGTGAACGCTCAGCGCAAATCCTAACGCTTCATTTTATGAGAACAAACCTCTCTATAAAAACTAATCAAAGCCGTTGCCGTTCATTTAGCCCTTTTGATCGATCAGCGTAAATGGCGTTAGTGATGCCACATCTACATAATGCTTCCATACATGTTCATAGAGGTGATGCTGATTGGCAAACGGAGCCAGCTGCTTAGCTTCTTCAAGCGTACACCAGCGATACTCTGTATGCTCTTCGTTAAGAACAACTGATTGGTTAGGCGGACAAAATAGCACAAAACATGGGATAACCATGATACGGTTATTTTTTGCTTCGTAGAACTGCTCTAGAAAGTCTGCTGTATGTAACTCAACTTGGTCAATTAGTGTCTCTTCTTTTAACTCTCTTAAAATGGTTTGCCACCCGGCTTCACCCGCTTCGATACCACCTGCAACATGGCACCAATAGCCACCTTTTACGCGTTTGAGTAACAGCATTTTTTCTATGCCATCAATTTTTGAAATGACAACGCCTGAAACATGCGTTGCTTTTATCGGGATCATGTAAGCTCCTTAAATATCGAGTTTTTATTGTTACGCTGAGAGAGGCAGATTAATTGCTACGTATTCTACTGTTTATTCATCTTGTCGACAGAAGTGTTTGAGTTGAGAGGATTTAATCGCTAACTAAGTATGCTAAAGTGAGATCTGTCGCAACAAATGAGCAGTAAAATGTCCAATTCATTCAACACTATGATTCCCATCGGTGTGCGCTTTATGGTGCTTTCCGCGTTCGGCTTTGCTCTGATGTCGGCTACAGTAAAGCACGTCGGCAACTACGGTATCCCCGTTTTTGAAATCGTTGCAGCAAGAGCGCTCGTTTCACTTATCATTAGTTATTTCGATGTAAAGCGAAAACGAATTTCTGTATGGGGCAATAATAAGCCATTACTATTTGCACGCGGTGCTGTGGGCACGATGGCTCTGATGTGTGTATATTATTCAGTGACCACCTTACCTTTGGCAGAAGCGACGATATTCCAATATATTCATCCGGTATTTACTGCACTACTCGCCGTATTTTTCTTGAAAGAGCGCATCCAGCCGTCAACTTTCCTTTGTATTGCGTTGTGCTTACTCGGCATCTATATCATGGTAAGCCCAGAAACTGGGCAAGGCTCAGATAGCGCTTTACCAATGTTTAGCGTCATGATTGCGATCTTAGGCGCATTTGGTAGCTCAATTGCCTACGTCATTGTCAGAAAACTGAGTCAGACAGAAGACAGCTCAGTGATCATTTTCTATTTCCCGTTGGTTGCTCTCCCCGCTTCACTCTTACTGATTGGCGACGATTTTGTAATGCCCGATCTATATCTGACTTTCATGTTGGTTCTAGTTGGTGTCTTTACCCAAATAGGGCAATTGGGGTTAACCAAAGCGATGCAAACTCAACAAGCGGGTAAAGCCTCCGCTTATTCGTATATCCAGATCGTATTTTCTGTGTTGTTGGGCATCATTTTCTTTGGCGAGGTTCCGATCATTTGGACGTACGTCGGTGGCGGTCTGATTGTTACAGGCGCATTAATTAATGCGTTTGGTCATCACTTACGGTTACCTTTTATTAAGCGCAACGCTTGATATACCTCGCCAGAACCGTAAACACGACATTTAGAAAAACAGCCAGAGTGACTCTGGCTGTTTTGTGTTTAGCCTAACGTTAAGCTGATATTTTTAACCCTGCGATACCAGCGACAATCATTAGCAAGCTTAAGGCTTTGATAAGTGTTGCTGGCTCATTGAACAGATAAATACTCACGACTGCCGTGCCTATTGCGCCAATCCCTACCCATACACCATAAGCAATGCCTAAAGGCAAGGTTCTTAACGCAATGCCAAGCAACCAAAAGCTCAATAACATAAAGACAATAGTGAATGCCGAAGCACCGAATTTGGTAAACCCTTGTGAATATTTAAGACCGACAGCCCATGCGATTTCACACAAGCCCGCAATGAAGAGAATTCCCCAAGCCATGTCACATTTCCCAACGAGATGGGGTCGTCCCCGAGAAAAGATAGAGCGGTGAGGTCGTCCTCACTTCTGATTGACTGCTTATTATATACGGAAATCTAAACATAAAAAATAAAACACGGCGATAAGCATACAACTCAAACATCTCATGCACGCTTAAATTCTACGCTTTTCTTTTTAACGGTGGCGGACTCTCTATTTCGCATCAATAACGACACCGTTTTTTAACAATTTACATATAACCTTCTGGTGTTGAAAGTGTTGCATTTATTGCACAAATCACACAAAAACTAATTGAACATGTAAATATGAAAACGTTTGTGTGACTAATATCGCTTAAAACAATGACTGATGACTTTAATATTCAGCCGAATTAATTATAAGGTATGACGTACCCATGAAAGCAATCAAAACCTCTATCGCTGTCCTTGTTGGCGCCGCTCTACTATCTGGATGTAATGACGATACTGAATACGTCAATGTTCAGCCTAAAGAAGTAAAAATAGCGACTTACAACCTCTCTTTTGACCGCGCTACCTTCGAAACTTTGGTAGATGAAATGCAAATTGAACCAACGCAGCAAGCTGCGTTGGTCACCTCTTATTTAGACGGTTCAATCGCAGCCGAAGACAAAACCACTGCGGAAAAAGTCATTCAAATTCGTAACGTTGCAGCAATCATTCAAAAGAATCGTCCTGATGTTCTTATGATGGCGGAATACAACAACGAGGGAACAGGCGAAAACAAAGCAGCCATTGAAGGATTCCAGAAGAACTACTTGTCTGTCGCGCAAAGCATCAATGGCGCGGGCGGTGAAGCAAACCTTGAGCCTATTGAATACCCTTATGCTGAATCTTATTCAACCAATACAGGGTTGTTGAGTGAGTTTGATCTCGACAACAACGGAACCGCAGGTCAAATGCCAGGTGATGCATGGGGCTTTGGCATGTACCATGGTCAATATGCATTTGCCCTTATGTCTAAGTATAAAATTGACACGGCAAACACACGTACATTCCAAGCATTTAAATGGAAAGATATGGAAGGTGCGAAAATTCCAACCATTACTATCTGTGACGGTTCGCAAAAGATTCCAGACGGCATGAAGTGTGGTGATGAATGGTACTCAGCGGAAGAATGGGATCAAGTGCGTCTATCTTCGAAAAATCACGTCGACGCGCCAATCATCATTCCAACACGCAATGGCGAGGAAGTTGTACACTTGTTGATGTCTCATCCTACTCCACCAGTATTTGACACCGGTAAAAACAAAGCGCAAAACGCAGCAGAAGTGGAGTTTTGGCATCATTACATTCAAGGCAAAGACTATTTTTACGACGATGCGGGTAAAACAGGTGGCTTAACGAACGGCACTAAATTCGTAATGATGGGTGATCAAAATCTTGATCCAGTGGCTGGTGACGGTATTAGCTCTGTAATGCAAGAGCTGCACAACGATCCATTGGTTAATCAAACCGTGATGAATGGTGAGCTTTACCCAACAAGCTTTGGTGCAGCTGAACACGCTGTTGACCGCAGTTCAACTCACCCATATCCGAATCGCATCACTTCAACGTTTGGCTTAGGGGTAGACTATGCCTTGCCTTCAGCAAATTTGAATGTAATAGACTCTGGTGTGTACTGGTCAGCGTCTTATGAAGAAGGCCATAAACTATTTAACGATGCACGTATCGGTAAGTATGGCGATGGTAAGGATGTATCTTCCGACCATCGCATGATCTGGATTAAAGCACAGTTCTAGACCGCATAAAAAAAAGCCAACCACAAGGAGTCGTGATTGGCTGTATATATTTGTGAACAAGATGGTTCACTAACAACGTCAGTTGGCTAGGTGACCCTCGGCTTAGAAAGGGTCACTCATACTAAAGCATGAGGCGTGCCAACTTTTCAGTGCACAAAAACAGGTTGTTATTTAATCACTTTCATTAAAACTTAACCAATAGCTACTGTTTGCTCACAGAATAAATTGCAATTTGCAAACTACCATTGGCATTTCGCAATAAACCTGATCTTTAGCTCTTGCTTTTATTGCTTCCTAGCTAAGTCGCGTGCAAGGATTAACGCAAGTCCGAATACTTGCAAGAAGAGTCCGATATTCTTGTACCAAGCGATCTTTTCATCCTGCTTTGCCATTACCTCATTGAGCTCTACATTCTCAATGTAGTAATTATCGATGCGGTCTCTATACGAAGCTTGTGCCTGATTTATCTTTGACATTAGTTGAGGAAGTTGATCAATTTTTATTTCATCCGACTCGTTATGAACCCAAGAAGATAAATGCCCTGCTAATACCTCTTCTAGCTCTAAAGGTATCGCTACGCTCTGACTTATGTGCACATGCAGCAGTAAAGCTTCTCTTTTCCTTTCTAGGGTTTCCACACTGTTCCATGCGAGTTGGATGGAATACAAGTTTTTTGCTGTTTGCTCTGCGAGCTGCGATTGCTGTTTACCCAACTTATCAAGGACTAAGCTAGTAACGATGATCGCGCCAATATTCAGTACTAATCCAATCAGAACGAGTACCCAAGGTGGTGGAATGTAACGTCGCAGACTTACCATAACTTATCGTATGGCAGGTAAATCATATTTAACACAACCAATGAAAGTATCACCAGAAATGTCACCTGCATCCCTCTAATGCGCTTTTTCAAGTCTTTTTTCAATATGCCTTTAGCATGAATAACTCGACCAATTACAAAAATAATACCGGTGAGATGTATCCATGTTGGGTAAGCACTATTGAATTCTAAAAGTGCCATTAAAATCAGGGTGATGGGGATATATTCTGTCGCATTACTCTGGGCACTACGAGCAATTTGTAGTGCCTCTACCCCACCATCTGCATAAGCAATTTGATTTAAGCGACGTTGCTTAATTACTTGAACAGCCAACCAAATAATGAGTATTGCGAGAATGTTGGCATACAGAGCTGTGATCATATGTCGTCCTTCTTGATCTGGTTTTCACTTATATAAGCGTGTCACTTGGCTATAACTATAGCGGTATCATTATGATAATGCGTCAAATAATCTCAAGTTATGATTTCTACTCGGAAAAAAACGAAAGCCAATGCTTCATGACATTAAAAATGCCCTCGAATGGAGGGCATAAGAATAAAGAAGCTAATATGTGAGAATATTGAAACCACTATAAGGGGTGTTTGACCAGCTTTTTGCGCCGATGCCCTTTGATAATACTTTCAAAAATTGTGAACAACAGCCCTGCCCAAATAAATGCAAAGGTCACCGCTTTCACTTCGTCAAACAACTCGCCAAAAAACATAACTGCCAACACAAACTGCAAGCTTGGCTCGATGTATTGCATTAGACCGACGGTTGATAAATTAGTTATACGTATTGCGATAGAATAAAATACAAGTGGTAAAAGTGTGATAGGTGCACTGCCAAAATACAAAAGCAATGTTTTGGTATCTGTGCCCGAAGCCAGTTCACCAGTTGCCCATTGTTTATAGAGCAAATATGCGAGTGCAACTGGAGTCAGTAACAACGCCTCAACAAACAAGGTTGTACTCCAGTCATAATTTATCTTCTTCTTGTAAAGCCCATACAAAGCAAAGAACAACCCCATCGTTAGTGCGATAACGGGCAGCTGACCATAGTGAATCACTTGATACATAACACCAATTGTTGCCAGCACGATTGCAATAAGTTTGCCTTTTGAGAGCTTATCCCCAAGAATAAATACGCCTAGTGCAACAGATACTAATGGCCCAATAAAGAAGCCTAAGCTGGCATCAATGACCCGATGATGGGTCAAAGCCCAAGTGAACGCACTCCAAGAAATACACATCAAACTGCTCGCCACAAACGTGTACCACAAGGATTTTTTATCAAGCCAGATTTCTTTCCAATTCAACCCTCGACGGGTTATCCCAAGTACAATTAGAAACCCGACAGGTACAGACCCAATGATTCGCCATGCTAGCAACTCATCCATAGAAGCATTTGGTAAATAACGATAATAAATTGGTAGCAATCCCCAGATCACAAAGGAGAATGCTGCCATAAAAGTGCCATAACGAGTGTTATTCATAAAACTATCGCCCATCTAAACGACCAAATTTGGCGTAAGTAAACAAGTCCGCCATACATAAAAAGGAATGCAATCCCGCAGTGACTTTATGATGCAGATGGCATTATTGGCTCAACGCTTGTACGACGGCGGTAAAGCCACTCACAAAACACAACATAAGTGCCCCAAACCGAATCTTTTCTTTTGGTAACGACTGGGTAGTTTTCATTGCTAGCCAGTAACCAAGCGCCGCAGCAGGTAATAGAGGAATAGTAATGACCAAATGATGCAATGTGAAGAAGCCCACTGGGATTTGTACTATTAGTGAAATAATCGAACTGAAAACAAAAAAAGCCGATAAGTTGCCGCGTAACTGATTTGCTTCTTGATGCTGCAACAATAACGCCATCGGAGGGCCTCCAATCGCAGAACTGGTACCAAACAACCCAGAAAAGAAACCAGCACATGTCATACGCGAAGGCGTAGGCTCAACCCGAAACGGTAAAACACTCACCACGACTGCAAACAGCACCAACAAACCAATCCAAAGCGTGAGAGTTTGTGTAGATACAAAAAAGAGTAGCAAGCCACCAGCAATTGATCCCGGCACTCGCCCAATCAACGCCATCTTTAAGCCGCCGATTTCAACACTACTGCGGTGCTTCATCGCATTCATCAACGAAATAAATAACGCGACTAAACAGATTGGCGCAGGAACATATTCTGGCGCCCAAAGAATCAGTAAAGGTGCGGCAACAATAGCCAAGCCAAAACCGATTGCGGTCTGGACATAAGAGCCAAGAAATATCAAACCTATTGCAAGGAAGTTTATCGAATCGAATTCCATTTAGATTATTCTTATATTTGAAAAATAAACACAAAACCAAAGCACATTCGCATGATGAATACCTCAGGCATACTGCGATATGAATTCCGCGTAGCATTCATCAAAGTGAATAAAAAGACAATCCATTTGTGCGGTTCGCCCTCATTTGCATTTTGTATTTCATTCCGCTGATGTACATGTTTGCTTACATCGAAGAGGATTCATGCTCGCCTGTTCACGCAGCATTTCTTCAGCGGAATTAATGACCTCTTAAAATCTAGCAGAATTAGACCCGTGAATTCTCCATTGCATTTAATGGATTCAGTCAATTAGTGCGGCGTCGGTATAGCACTTTACAACTCACCTCTTTATACTACTGATCGATTTATCATTACCGTACTTATTTACACAATAAACAAGTGTACGGTCAGTGTTTTTCTACCTTTAACTTGCTGTGAAAATAATATGAAAAAACAAACGGGATTTACTCTAATAGAGTTAGTCGTAGTTATTGTCGTGCTCGGTATTCTTGCTGTCACTGCCGCGCCACGCTTTTTAAACCTTCAAAGCGATGCACGTGAAGCACGTTTGGAAGGAATGAAAGGCGCTATTGCGTCAGCATTAGGCGTGGGTTATGGGAAAATGGCGATTGCGGGATTGGAAAGCAAGCCTTACGTTTCAAACTTCGTAGACAGTGCTTTAATGGCAGATTTACCATTTGACGGCTGTAATATTGGTGGTTCAAAGCGCTGTGTTTTTTTATATGGATATCCTGATTCTGATAGCGAATCGATGAAGTTACTCGTGCAAGGACTGAACGAAGAAGACTCGGATTGGAAAACATTTCATCACCCGGCTGGTTCAACAACTCGCGAAATGGTCATTGCTGCAGCCGACGAAAAAAGAGCTAGCCTTACACAATGCGGAATTTTATATGGGCCACCGCAGACTCCAAACGAGAGTTACACCTTAGAGATTCTTCCCTGCCCTCAATAAAAATAAGGCTGCCAATCGGCAGCCTTATTTGTTTCATCTGATCGGTTTTTTACGCAAAGTTAAACACGTATTTATCCATCATATTCACCATGCGGCCAATCTCTGGCTTGGTAATCGTATCATTTGCGCCAAGAGATAGTGCTTTCGCTCGGTTATCCTCACTCATCAATGACGAGAACATAATGATCGGCATTTCATAAAACGCTTCGGTATCTCGTAGTCTCTTCACTAAGTGCATACCATCCATTCGAGGCATTTCTACGTCCGTAACCACCGCATCTAATAGCTCTTTAACTGGCAAGTTTTCTTCTTTCGCGACCTCGATCAAGCTCATCAACTTCTCATGCGCCTCACCACCGTCTTTACATGTGATCACATTGTAACCTGAAGAAGCTAATGTATCTTGGATCAAAGAGCGAATAAATGCTGAGTCATCCACCACCATGATCGTTTTAGCATTACGCTTACCGACCATTCTCTGGTTGAGATCCACCGACTTGTCCCCTTTCACATCGTATTTTTCCATACTCAGTTCTGGGTTGATGTCTGCGATGATTTTTTCAAAGTCGAGAATCATGATCAGGTTGCCTTCTTTACGGACAACGGCTACTACACAATCTTGTTCGCCCGCTTCCAAAAACTGACTTGGTGATTCCACATCATTCCAAGAGATACGATGAATACGCGAAATGCTGTCAATTAAGAAGCCATTGGTCATTTTGTTGAAATCCGTAACGATTACAAACTTGCGCTCCAGATCTTGTCGTGTTGGCACACCTAACCAACCAGCTAAATCCACTAAAGGCGTCAGTACATCTCTGGATGAGAACACACCAATCATATGCGGTTGTGCGTTTGGATAATCGGTTGTTTCTGGCACGCGAATCACTTCTCGTACTTTCGCAACGTTAATGCCGTAATAACAAGTTTTTGTGCTGCCATCTGGCAATGTTTTTTCTAAATGAAACTCGATGATTTCAAGCTCATTGGTACCACTTTCTGTCAAAATGGTGCTGGTTACGTTACTCATAAAGCCAATTATCCAACCAAAAATACGCATCAGAAAAGTTTGATGCAAACGCCATGAGAAGCCGTTCTCTGGCTAAAAATCCAAAAGTCCTTTTTAGTCGTTACAACAAAATTTGTAAACCATCAAAAGGACGGCTAACGCACATTTCCATACCAAACCATGTAAAATTGTCTCATTTTTGAACACGACATTATGAGTGGCCAAAGTGCGAATTAACACCTCCACTTTTAGCGGCAGAGTCAATGAAAAGTTTAGAAATAATTTGAAGTGATGTTCAGCGTCAATAGCCAAACCTATCTAACAGATATCAGTACAAAGTTGGCTACTGTGCTCATGCCTGGTGTATAACAAGCTCTCTTCAAGTGGCATGGTATAAAACTGCGCTTGTGAACACACGGGTTTAAATCGAAGCGCTAGAGGCATCGCAAGAAAATCTGAAGGCATAGAACACTGAAAGAACACTTTCAGTTTGTTAGTTTTCTGTCAGCGTAAGTTTTAAGCAATCATCCTATCACTAGGTATTTCAATACCTGACATCGCTATTCCCATAATCAAGACACTGATTTTCACTTTTGGAAAGAGTCATTTTCCTTCCTCTTAGCAAGGTTTTTCCTACAATCCTATTCATCCAATTGCGCTGTCGCCTGACAGCACACTAGTTGATGTATTAGGTGAGGTTAACTTTGAATAATGTTCTTATTATCGACGCTCAACCATTGTATAGCGAAGCTATTGCTTCTCTAGTTGAATCTGTAGTCAACACAGCTGAAGTGATTCAAACCACTGACAGTGCGGAAGTGATGGATCTTGTCCGAGGCCAAAAGATTGATTTGATTATTTTAGACGTAGTGCTTGGCGACCGCGATGGTATGCGTTTAGCCAAAAACATTTTAGCGACAGGATATCGTGGCCGACTGTTATTTGTTTCTTCACGTGACTACTCGAGTCTTTCTAAAGCAGCGTACGAAATGGGCGCAAACGGCTTCTTAAGCAAGCATGAAACAAGAGAGACCATTATCGACGCAATTGTGAGTGTTTCACGCGGTTACTCAATGTTTAAGTCGACTCACACACCATCGTCGGGTAACGTAACACTTTCAAATCGCGAAGCCATGGTGTTCCATTATCTTGTACAAGGCTACTCTAATAAGAAGATTTCTGAACAACTTTCACTCAGCGCTAAAACAATCAGCACCTACAAAACGCGTATTCTGAAGAAGTACCATGCGGACACGTTGATTGAACTTCTGCATACTATTCCTCAGTCAGAAAACATTGAGTTTTGCCGCTAAGCGCTCATGTATTTTGCAATAGCACCGATTAACAGCTGGTGCATTGCATCATGTCTTAAGCTTTGCTTCACCTGTACAACCACTTTTGGCCAGCCATCTGGGTAAAAATGCTCTGGCACTCTTATAAATTTATATCCATCAATTGGCGCCTGATATTCAAGTAGCACGGTTGCGGCGCTTTTTTGCTTAATTAGCTTCAATACGCTGCTTACGTTGTCTAGAGCCGCAATACGGTTGATGACCATACCGTGGCTTTCCATCGCACGCTTAACGAGCTGCTCTTTCTCTTTCCAACCGATAATCTCTAACATGATAAAGGGAAGTTTGGCTGCTTCTTCTAGGGTGGTAATTCCCAGCTCTTCAGGGACAACTAACACAGCAGGCGCATAGCCGATGAACTTCTGATAAACAGATTTCGGAACATCCTCGTTGAAGTAATGTAATTGCGCATCCACTTTGCCTAGGATTATCTCTTCTATCGTATACTCTGTAATCGTTGCTATCGAAATGTGCGCCTTGGGAAACAGCGCCATTAAATCCATTGCAAGTAAATGCCCAAATGAGTATTGAGCGGTTTGCGGTAAACAAATGGTGATGTCTTTTTCGTAATTTTCCGGTTCAAACTCATCTCTAATTAGACAAGTTTCAAGCTTCTCGAGTGCATCGGAAATTTTAGGTAATTGACGTTTTAAATAGTCCGTCGGTTCCATGTGGTGAGGATGCCGAATAAACAATTCATCGTTTAGCTGGAGTCGCAATCGGGCAAGGTATTTGCTAATTGACGCTTCGCTCTTCCCCATCGCTTTCGCAACGGGCTTGAGCTGACGGTGCTTATCCAGTAAGACAAGTATTTTAAGTAAGTTTAAGTCGAGATCTTTGTTCACGTGCGACACCAGATGTAAGGTCGAGAATAAATAGAGCAATCACTATTTGTTGACTGCTCTAATATAAAAGACCACTCATTCTGTTTGGTCAAATTAATCAAACAGTTATGTCATGGTTATGTTCCGTAACTTAACATTTAGTCAATACTAGACCTGCTTAATGGGACTTTTGTCTGTGTTTTTTCATCTCATAGAGATCTTCATCTGCACGTACAATAACGTCCTGAAGCGTTTCGTGTAATTCATTCGCCGCGATACCAGTACTCACACTAACTTCGATATCCAAGGTCTTTAGTCGGTTATCTTTAACGACACTACGAAGCTTCTTCGCCAATATTGAAGATTGACTGATACTGCAACCCGGCAGAATCGCAACAAACTCATCACCACCAGTTCGAACTAGATAATCACTATTTCGAAACACTTTAGACATAGCATCAGCAATAATCCCAATAACTTCGTCCCCTACATGGTGACCGTAATGGTCATTGATTCGCTTGATCCTATCGCCATCTATTGCAATGACGGAATATGGCGCGGTTTCCAAACGACGTTTGAATTCGCTATCTTGAAAGACTCTGCGGTTAAACAATCCCGTTAAATCATCTTTCGTCACGTTCGTCAGTGCTTTCGCGAGGCGAAGTTTGCTCTCTTTAGATTCATAAGCTTTGTTGTAATACGCTAAGGTTACGAAAAAGAAGATGATAAACAAGAACACGTAATCCAATACAATTTTACTGAATGGGTACATGTAAACGATAAGATTGTTGTTGTCTGCGACATATGATTGGGTGTACGCGAATGATGGAAAGGGGTAGCCAGCGAAATAAATCACCATTTGCTTGTTCCCATTCGCTATTTGAACATCTACCGCTTTCCCATCATTGTAAAGCGGCGAGAGGTACAATTGTTCCGAGAACTCCCCCACTAACTCACCTTGAAAGTAAACCGGACTCATGATGCTTATCGCCATGTCATCGGAGTATGTCGTTTTAAATGGTAGGGAAAACAATACCCGGTCCGTCAGTTGCTCTTTCCACGCAGCTAACACACAAGAATAATTACTTTTACACCAATCAACATCAAATGTGGCTTTCACTCCCTCTAACGCTTCAATCGGTCTCTCTAAGATGAGTTTGTTTCCAGTATAAGAACGAAAATACATAACGGCATTTTGTCGATTGAACGCATTTGATAAATACGCTTCAGCCTGATGAAGCGATTTCCGTGCAACAGCTTCAACGTAATTAAGTTTTTCATAAGGTGACAGGGAGTAAATCGCATCTTGAAAGCTCAGCTCTGTTTGCGCTTCTACTTCACTCACGCTCATGCCTTTGTATTGCTCGAGCTGCGCTTCCGTCAATAGCCCCATGAGAATTACTTTTTGTTTTATTTTGGCTAAATTATTCGCGTAAGTGTTGAACTGCTTTACTTCATAAGAAATTAACACCGCACCAATCATTGTGACAGAAGTGACGAATAGTAATGTTGCGATGAAAAGAGACAACGCGATACTTTTAAGTGTCATGATGCGGTCTTACGCCCCCGCCACTCTTGTTAGCTCAACAATGTTCTTTACGTTAAATTTATCCAATAGACGGCGTTTGTATGTGCTGACTGTTTTATCACTTATTGATAGCACTGAAGCGATTTCTCTATTGGACTTTCCTTGTAGTAAATACTTCATTACTGCACTTTCTCTGCTTGAAAGTTGTGACATTTCTCGAACGCTGTTAACAACTTGCTTAAATTTGAAGAAGGTATACCCCTTCTCTACCGCTTCTATCGCGTCTTTAAGAATGTCGTGATTTTCCGATTTACACACATAGCCATCAGCGCCAGAACGAAAAGCCATTTGGCTGTACATTTGGCTAGTTTCAGCGGAGAAGAAAATGACTTTGCCTTCATAACCATGGGATTTGATACGTTTGTAGAAATCAAACCCATCGCAATCTGCCAAGTTCACATCTAAGATCAACAGTTGAATTTCTTCCTTTTTCAATATTTGTAATGCCATCTTCGCTGATGTTGCAGTAAATACCCCATTTGTTTTACCTAACTCTTCCAACAACGACTTGATTGCAACACAAACGAGAGGATGATCGTCAAAGATCAAGTAATTCAATTTATTCATATCTTTCATTTAGTATGGTTATGGCTTCTAGTGGCATGGGTTTATCAATGTAAAAGCCTTGGCAAAGATCAATCCCATACTCACGTATCGCTTGCAGTGTGACTTCGTCTTCAATACCTTCCGCGACCAGTCGTATATTCAAACTTTTCGCTAACGCGCAAATAGCAACAACGATGTTGCGTTTTTTGATGTCGCATTCGACACCTTGTACAAACGAACGATCGATTTTTAACTCGTTGAATGGCAGTTGAGCCAGTTTTTCAAACGTCGATGAACCCGTGCCAAAATCATCTATTGAGACAGTGACACCGTTCATCCTCAACTTGAGTAAATTCTTGTACAGGGACGCGCTAGTCTGAAATGTATCTCGCTCTGTAATTTCAATGGTGATTTGTGATGGGTCAATCTCGCTCTCTGAACATTGCTGTAAAAAGTAGTGAGAGAACGCCGTATCTTCTAAATTTTCATGGTCTACATTGATGGATACGTTTTGCGTCAATCCGCGGTGTTTCATGTCATAGATAACATTACTCAATACAGCTTGAAACAACTCTCCTGAAAGGCGGCAACGCTCTACAATTGGCAAAAAATAATGAGGTGCTAACACACCATAAATGGGGTGATTCCAACGCGCGAGCGCTTCATACCCAAGCACTTTCCCACTTTGCACATCGACTAAAGGCTGGTAATAATTTTTCACGCGCCCTTCAGCCAGAGCAAACAGGAATTCTTGATCTTCCACTTCAATAGGTTGCGCAAAGCTGACTTGTTTCGCTTTTTCATCTTTTATTTTACCTAACAAATCAACGACTTCATTTTCATCGTATGGCTTAGGCAGCTTCCCTAATACTTCAAAACTAAATCCCTCGCACATGGCTCTTACCGCAGAAATAATGGTCAATTCCATTGCACTGACCAGTACAACTTGCCCCTGGTACTGGACTTTATCGAGCATTTCCATCATATCGATGCCGTCTTTTCCGGGCATTTGGATATCACAAAAAATTACGTCAAAATGTTGTTCCTGCACACTCTGAATAGCAGCATCCACACAGTTAAAGGGGATGACTTGCGCGCAATAGCGATCCAATATTTGCGAAAGTATTGTGGTTTGTAGCGGATGGTCATCAATCACCATCACATTAAGTTGTGTATTCATTTGTCTCTACCCAATAGTTTATGTTTTCGATCTCCTGCTCGATTCGTAAAATTAGCTCCGCTGTTCGCCTGTCAAACTCCGCAGCACTAACTCGTTCTGCCTCAATACAAAGCTCAGTCAGCATGCTTACCCCTATCGCCCCAACCGCTCCTTTGATGCCATGAATGACCCGTTTTTTGTCTCGCTCAGTCGATGCGGCGTTTAAGTTTTTTATATCTGTAGACATTGATTGACTAAACACGCGCGCAATCTCTTTTGCGTCCTGTGCTTTGAACCGTTTAATCCAGCCGGGCAGCCTACCCCTCTCTTTTTCGCCAATAAATGGAATCAAAACGGTTTTTAATTGATTAAGGTCATAGGGCTTGTAGAGCACATCATCAATGCCGATATCCTGTGTACGTTCAATGGCAAGACGAGCATCTTCTGCTGTCACACCGATGATTGGAATTGCTTTAAATTCGGAGTTTTTCACGTGCCTAACAAGCTCATAGCCATCCATTTCTGGCATATGAAAATCGGTCAGCAGCAACACAACGTTTTCATCTTGGTTGATGTATTCCCATGCTTCGCGGCCGTTATTCACAATGACAGGTTCGATTCCAAGTTCATGAAGCTGCATTGCTATCACACTTTGGTTAATGGGATTATCTTCTGCGACCAGTACCGTGCCGAGAACCCAAGAAACCACTTCTTGATTTGCGTCACTAAGCTTGGTTTCTTGCTGCGTTTGGCTGAGCAAATTGAACAATGTATCTGGATATTGAAGCTCTCTTAGCGTAAGACTGCCAAGTACCCTTTGTTCGTCACGCAGCATTAGGCCATTAAAACTGGCATCGCTGTCGTGTATAGGGTGAAGGTTCGCCACCATTGTTTTTAACGTCGCTGGACGCATTTTCCACGCGTCACACCACTGGCGAACATTAAGTGGTAAGCTCTCGCTATACGTCCAGTTCAAACAAACGTCTGGCTCAGAGTCGCAATGCTCAATTGGCAGTCTGACGGTAATCGTCGTGCCCAAGCCAAATTGTGAATCGATGCAGAGCACGCCGCCCATGCTGTCGATCAATCGGTCAACAATGCTTAGCCCCAATCCAGTACCGCCATATTTACGCGTAATAGTGTCATCCGCTTGAACAAAAGGATTGAGAATGCCTTCGAGTTGGTCATCCGTCATGCCGATACCTGAATCCGCCACTTTCAAAATAAGCTGCTTTTCATGAAGAATGACACTGATTCCAACCTCTCCTTCGGCAGTGAATTTCACCGCATTGGAGAGCAGATTGGTGGTAATTTGCACCAATCGCAGCGCGTCGATTTCAATGAAAGCATTCGAAAATGGTTTGATTGTCACTTTGTAATCCAAACCTTTCGCAAGCGCTCGTGGTTCAAAGCTTCGAAACACATCGCACAAGGTTTTAAGCAAGTCGGTCTTAACTGGGGCGACGGTTAAGTGCCCTGCCTCTAACTTTGAATAATCCAGTACTTCGTCTACTAGCGTATTCAAATGATTGAGCGAGCGTATGGCTTGGGCAATTAACTCGCGATTTGAATCTGCCGTCACTTGGCGATTTAGCAAATCGAGGATGCCGTGTGCTGCCGACAATGGCGTTCTTAATTCGTGACTCATGGTTGCCAAAAAGTTTTCGCGCGCACGTACCGCGGTTTGCGCTTCTTTTTGCGCATCGATTAACGCCTGCTCACGTTCTTTTTGCTGGGTAATATCTTGAATAACAGTCAGTACAAACTTGTTCTTACCGCTAGGAGAAGCGATGACTTTGCGTTCTCGATATACATGTTTAATATCAAGTTCACAGCCCGACGAGGCAACCTCTTCTGAGATACGCTTTCCAGCAATAACAGTGGTTAGTTCATCAAAATTATTCACCAGAGGAGCGTGCGCAGAATCACTTTTCAACTTACATTGTTGGCACTGTTTACTGTTGTAGTTGGCACAATTGCTCATCTCCATATGGTTATTTTCACTATGGATAAAAACCAAGCTATTGATCTCTTTGATGATGTCCATCAGCCATTGCTTTTCCGCTTCCTCATTGTCAGCATTAAATTCGGCTAACCTCACTTTAAGTCGCATGTGAGATAAGATGAAATACGCCGCAATTAACATGAGACAGAATATGAATGAACCAGCAACAACAAATGTAGCGATCTGCTCCGCGTCATAGCCATAAGTCAGTTTGAAGCTTCGGTGAGAACGCAGCAGTTTTTCGATCTCGTTAGAATCAATGGTTTCGATGATGCTGTTCAACATGTGTTGAAGTTGTGTATTGTGGTTTGCAACCGCAAATGCATTAGAGAACGTCAAAACGTCCTCCGCATTGATCACCAAGCCATCGACTTGATCTTGTGCAATCATGTTGTGAACGATGTCGTCAGGAATGTAAGCCACATCCAAAACGCCCGATTTCAAATCGGTAAGCAGCTTTTTCAAATCATCATAATGATCAACTTGGCCTTGTTGCCAAGTGCCCAAATGAACTAACCCTTGCTTTTTCAAAGTGAGCAGAATACCCGCTTCTTTCAGTGCAGATTTATCGCGCTTGCTCTGCTCCGTTTGGATAGCCACGTAATTACTGTGCATGAATGGTTTAGTGAACAACCAATCTGACTTAGGTAGCTCACCCACATAAGATATGGGGACTATATCGGCATCAAATGCCGTTAATCCATTAGAAAGGCTCGACGTCGGCTTCACATACTTAAAGCTCAAGCCAGTACGAGACTGCAATAAGTCGACAAAATCTGGAAAGAAGCCATCTAACTCGCCCGTTTGCGAATCTCGGTAGAGAAACGGATAAGCTTCGTCACTGCTGCTGTAAGTTATCACTAGTTTGTTTTGATGATTACGTCGGTAATCTACCAATAACTTATCACTGATATGGTAAGGATTTTTCGAGGCGACGGAGCGAATGTTTTTTCCATTTTGCTCCCACTGAAGGATTTTGTTGATGTCATCGATCAGACTTTGTTTGTCCAACGAAGCGATAAAACTCACCTCTTCGTTTTTCAACCAACTGGGAATATCGACAACCCCTTTTACAATGTCATTCAAATCCAAATATTGGGTAATACCAACATAAGTGTAAATCAGCGCGTTCGCTTTACCTCGCTTAACTTCATTAAACGCCTCTAAACGTGTTTTAACGTAATGTATCTTATCGATACCGCGTTCAGTGAGGTTGTCACAATATACACTGCCCTCAACACACACCCATTTAAGATCACGCGCATCACTATCTCGGTAAGTGGCATTCCGATACCAAACAGCGATAGTGCTCGAAAAAAAAGGCATCGAAAACAAGAAACGCTTTTCTCTTGCTGCTGTTTTACTAAATCCAACCGCACCATCAATCCTCTTGCTTTCGACATCCGCAAGTAAAGACGGAATATGCTTGTAAGTCCGAAGTTCTAACTCATAATCCAGAGCTTTAGTAATGTTAGACAAATACTCAAGACTAATTCCGTACGAAGGACCAACGCTACCGTCAAACGAGTCTTTAGCTTCGTCTTGCGCAATAACACCAACGATGACCTTCGGTTTAGGACTCTGTTTGGCCGTTGAGCAAAAAGAACTCGCTAAAAAAATTAAGGCGACGGACGATACCGTAATACTTCTAAGAATACTGAGCATGACTGCTTCCTCTGAATGGAAGCTCAGACTAGTTTTTGTCAGATAAAAGTCAAACTTAGCTCAATAGTGAAATAAAAATAACACTCTGATATAAAAGTAAAAAACCAAAATTCGTCAGAACAATCTGACAACACAATCCACCTTTGACTACACAGCGTTTGCGTTCGGTCTCTCACCCAGACGGATATTCACTGCGAGTCGGTATACATAAGGGATGTGTGCTTTTAGGTTTGCACGCCATAGCTTTTTACTTTCATCTTGAATGATTCATCATCATTCCATGATAAACTGGCGTATTAACATGAAAGAAAGCTCAACTCCGCGGTTTCGAGCAGCTTGAAGTAAACACAGTTTTAGAAAATGCGTTCTAGTATTGTATTACTCAAGACTCACATTGCTACTTTTACAACCGCTGGAGCATTAGAAAAATTAAGGTATTAAATTCAAATGGTTAATAACTCAATCCAGTGGTTTCCTGGCCACATGCACAAAGCACGTAAAGAGATCGAAGAAGCAATCCCTCAAGTGGATGTGATCATCGAAGTACTGGATGCTCGTATTCCTTTCAGTAGTGAAAACCCTTTGATTTCTCAAATCCGTGGTGACAAACCTGTCGTTAAAGTTTTGAACAAACGTGATTTGGCCGATCCAGAGTTAACTCAACTGTGGATTGAGCACTTGGAGCAAGAGCAACATGTAAAAGCAATGGCGATCACGACTTCTGAACCACAAGAAGTGCATCGAATCATGGAGCTTTGCCGCAAACTTGCCCCACACCGAGAAGAAATTGGTAAAAACATTCGCACCATGATCATGGGCATCCCAAACGTTGGAAAGTCGACGATCATTAACACCCTCGCAGGTCGAACAATCGCTGTAACAGGTAACCAACCCGCGGTTACACGTCGTCAACAACGTATCAACCTGCAAAATGGCATCGTATTATCTGATACTCCAGGGATTTTATGGCCAAAAGTGGAAAATCCACACAGTGGCTTCCGCCTTGCGGCTACTGGCGCGGTAAAAGATACAGCGATGGAATATGACGAAGTCGCATTCTATACCATTGAATACCTAGCAGCTCATTATGCAGATAAGCTTAAAGAGCGTTATCAAATTGAAGAGCTTCCAGAATCAGATATCGAGATCATGGAAGAAATTGGTCGTCGCCGCGGTGCACTACGTGCAGGTGGACGTGTTGACTTGCACAAAGTATCAGAGATCTTATTGCACGAACTTCGCCAAGGCACTTTGGGCCAAATTACATTAGAACGCCCAGAAATGATCACTCAAGAACTGATTGAAGTCGAGATTGAGACCGCCCGTAAAGAAGAAGAAAAAGCGAAGCGTAAAGAAGAGCGTCGTAAGCGCTATTTACGTAATAAGCGATAAGCTTGTCTTTTATCTACTCATGTTTCAAGGCGCGATTTTCGCGCCTTTTTTGTTATCTAATGCGCCCATTTTTTTCACTTTTCAAACTTTATATTCCTCATCCAAAATCCCAGATATGAAGCACGAAAAAACACCGCAAAATCGCCGTATAAACTTTAAGCACAAACTAGTTTAGACCCCGGGCCCCTATAGAGTTACAGCCACCATCCAACCCTCAAATGTCGAGTTTGCAAGGGTCTGCAAACTTATGCAACCTGGTTAGTGACACTCTCCCCAAAATCCGCAATATGAATAAGTGTCAGCGCTGGCGTTTTTCCATATGAAGAAGAGATTTATTATGAGTGAAACTATACAAAGCAAACCACTTCCCTCCTTTATCGAGGAACGCCTAGATTTTTATATTCAAGATCTAATCGAACCGAATGAGAACAAAAAACACCTTGTTCTTGGTAAACGCCCACCGTGTAATGCCGTTGTCCTGCAAAGCAATGATTACCTTGCACTGTCTCATAATAAGGAGATTCAAAACGCGCATCGTGATGCGATTTCCCAGCACGATGACAACGTCGTGATGTCCGCGATTTTCTTACAAAACGATGAATCGAAACCTGTATTTGAAACGCAACTAGCCAGTTTCGTTGGTATGCCTAGTTGTCTACTTTCTCAATCTGGTTGGGCTGCGAATGTCGGTTTATTGCAGACTATTTGTGCACCGAACATACCTGTGTACATTGATTTCTTTGCACATATGTCTTTGTGGGAAGGCGCACGTATTGCCGGAGCACAAATTCATCCGTTCATGCATAACAACACCAGTCACCTAAGAAAGCAGATTTCACGTCACGGTTCAGGGATCATTATTGTGGATTCGGTTTACAGCACTATCGGGACCATCGCTCCTCTACGTGATATCTACGAAATAGCACAGGAGTTTGACTGCGGCCTGGTTGTAGATGAATCACACTCTTTAGGTACACACGGTCCACAAGGTGCGGGGATACTGCAGGGTCTTGGCTTAACTCATAAGGTAGATTTTATTACCGTTAGTCTTGCCAAGACATTTGCTTATCGTGCTGGCGCGATTTTAGGCCCAGAAAAACTGGCGAAGACGCTTCCGTTTGTGGCGTACCCTGCAATATTTAGTTCTACCGTATTACCGCAAGAGATCATTCGGCTAGAGAAAACACTAGACGTCATAAGAAAATCAGATGATAAGCGAGATATTCTGTTTGAAAGAGCCAAGTCTTTAGCCGTTGGTTTAAAACGCATTGGATTTACTATTCGCAGTGAATCACAAATTATCGCATTAGAATGTGGTAACGAGAGAAACACTGAGCGAGTCCGCGACTTTCTCGAAGAGCGAAATGTTTACGGCGCAGTGTTTTGCCGCCCTGCAACTGGAAGGAACAAAAACATCATCCGTTTTTCAGTCAATGCAGACATGACAGCTGCTGAAGTTGATCATGTACTCACTGTCTGCCAACAAGCATTCGCACACCCTGACTTAGAGTTTGTGTAAGTTAGTGTGTAGATAAAACTAAAGAGCTCAACAGTTTTGCTGAGCTCTTTATTCGTGTTATTCGTTGTGAGCAACTCGCCTCAAGAAAACAAGTCGCGAATGATTAGATCCAGTTTGCGATTTTATCGAACAAGCGATTTTTATCCGCCGGTTTTACGATGAAGTCAGACATACCCGAAGACCCAATTTTGTCCAACGTGACAGGTGAACTATCCCCTGTATGTGCAATAATAGGTACCGACGCATAGTTTTTATCCGAGCTTCGAATTCGCCTAGACGCTTCTACACCATCCATAATTGGCATTTCGATATCCATCAGAATGAGATCAACATCTTCTTGCTCTAGTGTATCCAGAGCCTGCTGCCCGTCTTCTTTCTGAATCACTTCAAAGCCTTGCTTTTCAAGTAACATTGCCGTGAATTTACGCAAAGATTCATTATCATCCACGACCATAATTGTACGCTTATTTGAATTATCTAACGTCACCGAGGCCGTTGGTGTCGATACATAGCTTGAATCATATAAGAGACGCTCAATAGTTGGTTTAGTATTCAATAACCAGGCTTGCGTTTCGATCCAAATAGGTTCATATGCAGCCTTACGTGCTCTCTGAGTCGGATGATGCTCAAAAAGATAAACGATGCGTGCTTCAGTGAAAGACAAGAGAGATTCTAATCTATCCAATTGGTTTGCTCTTGGATCTAAGCTCTCAAGATCGATAAAAATCAGATCGAATTCGAACTCGTACTCTTTCTTTTTGAGTACTTGGTTGGCATCTAAAATCGTCGAGTCAAAGCCCATAAAACGGCTAATATCTGTTACTTTAGACACCAAGATATCTTGGCTAGTCACCGTTAGAATGGTTTTGAGTTTAGTCAGATCGTTTTTTATTTCAGTAACGGTATCAGATGTCGTTAGTGGGAAAGTTAACGTAAATTGAGACCACTCCCCTAACTGAGATTGACATTCAATGTTCCCCCCAAATGAACGCATGACTTTTTTACAAAACGGTAAGCCCAAACCATAACTTCCTGATTTGCCAGTGGTGTAAAAGTCTTGAAAGATATTGCGTAGAACATCAGGAGCAATGCCAGCACCATTATCGGTTACAACAATTTGATTAAAGCGTTCTGAACTTATCATGGATACATGTATGTGAAAATCTTCAGATTTACGGTGATGGAAGGCATTCTTGAAGAGGTTATACATAACGTATTTAAGTAACGTATCACTACCTAGAAACTCAAACTCACTTCTCGCATCCAGCGATATGGCAAATCGATCAGTGGCACGTTTATAACTGAAGCTTTCAATTGCCTGTTCAACGACCGAGTGAACTGAATATTTTTTGAAGCTAGAACGAGAAACTCGATTTTCATCAATCGAAGTTAGCAATAAATCGATGGTTTCATTACCCGATTGGATAATGTTCATTGCATCCTGACTCACTTCACGTAATAAGGTGACATCCTCTACACTCATGACGTACTGCTCTTTTCCTGCCTCTTTCATGTTGGGCAAGATCGACTGGATAACATCTATTGAAGTGCAAAGCCCACTCAACGGGTTACGCATTTCATGTGCAATCCCTGCCCCGAATGATTTTGCCAGCGAGACTTTCGCTTCATGTTCAACTTGGTTACGAAAATAGAACAAATTACCGAAGACATAAATAAACAGAAAGATTGGCACATGAGTCCAATCCATGGTCAAGTCAAGATGGAACCCTTTTGCAACCCAAGCGAAGAATGTTGCTAAACCTATCCCAGCAAAGGTTTGAGCAAACATGACCCTAGTAACATGAACCAGTAAAATGTGTAAGAAAATTGCAGACATAAACGACATAACCCATACATTGGACCAGTCATTCATCAGTAACATATAAAAAAAGAAAAACGGTAAGCACAGCGTTATCGTCACTTGGTAGTAAATAGGAACATAATCTCTCCAAGTCGATGATAAGCGGTTTCTAAAAATGATGCCGAAAAACAATAACGAGCAAAACAATCTAAGAGGTAAATTTTCATAAGCCTGTGGAAAGGCAAACTCCCAGACAAAGTAGTACAGCGGAAAGCCAAGAAACCCCATCCAGCCAACGAGAGTTAGGTTTGGTTCTGCATATTGATAAACCTTACGTATCGAGTCCATATAATCTGTTTTGCTTACTCCGCCTGACGCACAACAATGTGATTTTGATTCACTTTTATCATTTTATTATTAACTAATTATATATTAATCATCATTTATAAGCAGCGCGAAATGACGTAAACAGCTCGCAATACTTATCTTTAGTTTCAATCTTTTAAGACAGCTGCACTTGATTTACAACCAAATAAACAAAGTTGCATATAGTTTAGTGTAATTTTGCGATAATCGCTCTGTATCCAATTGGATGTTAATCTCATTTTGTTCCAGAAACTTAAGTCGCGCCTTTGGCACGGCTTTCCAACGATTTAAAAACAGCACTCACCGCATATACCGCGGTGACAAACAATTGGCTTGGGGTGTGTCATGAATTCTTTCCGGATAAAAAATGTCATTTTTGATGTAGGTAATGTATTGGTACGCTGGTCTCCAGTAGAAATCGTTCGCTTAACATTTGGTGGTTCCGTAGAGTCAGAGAAAATGGCTCAGATGCTATTTTCATCACAAATCTGGAAAGATTTAAATAAAGGGACGATCTCCGAAAGGGAAGCAAAACAGCGTTATCAACGTGAACACCAAGTAACGACGGAAGAAATGGACCGCTTCTTTTATTATGTAAAACACACTCAAATACTACTTTACGGCAGTATAGAGCTGTTAAAACGAGTAAAAAGTGCCGGATATGGCGTATATGCGCTCACAGACAACATCAACGAAATTGTGGAACATCTTCGTACTACCTATGAGTTTTGGCCACTGTTTGATGGAGCAATCATCTCTTCTGAAGTTCAATTACTAAAACCACAAGCGGAGATCTACCAAACTCTACTTTCAAAGTATCAGCTTAACCCCGAAGAGACAGTATTTATTGATGACATGCCTTACAATGTTGAAGGTGCCCGAGCAGTTGGAATGGCTGCTATTCAGTTTGAAAATGCTCAGCAATGTGAGCTCGAACTAAAAGCCATGGGGGTTAACTTCTAGAAAGCTTGTAATAAAACATAACGTTAGGGTGCATAAACAAAAAAGAGCAGTGTTGAGACTGCTCTTATCTAATGTTTTAGAACGCTAGGTTAGGAGTAAATCACGTTTTCCTCAATCCCACTAACTAATGACTGGGCGTTCTTCCAACGGAATACTTTTTCTAACACCTCTTTGCCATCAGGTGCGCGCCAAGTTCGCTCTTGATCCTCTTGTCCACCAATGTGGCGATAGAATTCAATCGCAGAAATGTTTTGCGACACAACTTCTAAATAAAGACCTGTGTCTTTAAAGTACTGCTGTTGCCATTCTGCGACAGCAAGTAATAGCTGCTTACCAATCCCACGACCACGGTAACTGTCATCGACATGCAATGCGTCAATAAAGGTTCCACGCTCGAAATCATGGTTGCCGAACACACAAACAAAGCCAAGTAGCAAACCTCCCTCCTCCGCCAAGACAATGTGCTGATTGAATGGTGGGTTGGTCAAACGGGTTTGCCAAATCAGTAGTTTGTCGTCAATCGCTTCTTTCTCAAGATAGTTATCACTAAGAATGCCACGGTAATGACGCTTCCAGCTATCCGCATGAAGATGCGCAATGCGCTCGTAGTCCTTATATTCCGCTAATCGTAAATCCATTACGTATTCCTATTTTCTTACATTTTTGCTTCTTTATAGAGTCTCGGTATATTCCACCTTTATAACACTTGTTTCTTGGCAGATTTTATACACCTTAAGCCAGAGCTCATTTTTTAATACTACTCATTATTCAATTAAAAGCAAAATATCCCATCAAGTTCCTTAATCTACACCCAAAGGAATCATCACATTTGTCTAACTTTAATTTGACTTACATGTGTACGCTGATATTCTGGCGAACAGTTGTTAGCTCAAAGTTAGGGATACACCTGTGACTCAAAACAAACCACCTGTTATCTGGTTGAATATATTAATATTTTCTGCCAGTTTTGTTCTAACTTTTATTGTAATGCCTTGGTATGCATATCATTTTGGACTGGGTTGGGAACATCTAATTTGGGGAGTGATTGCATTTAGTTTTACTAACCTTTCTATTACAGCAGGCTATCATCGTCTCTGGAGCCACAAAACATACGAAGCTCATCCTATTTTGCGCGCCATTTTTGCGATTGGAGGAGCATTTTCTTTGCAAAATAGTGCATTACATTGGTCTTCTGATCATCGTGTGCATCACAAACATGTCGACAATAACGATAAAGATCCGTACTCAGCCAAGCGGGGGTTTTGGTATTCTCACATTGGGTGGATGTTACGTGATTACAATAAATCAAAGGAAAACGAATATACAAACTGCCGTGATCTAAAGCGCGACAAAATCGTCATGTGGCAGCATAAGTATTATGTTCCACTTGCCCTACTGACTAATATTGGTTTCCCAGTCATGCTCGGACTGATCTACGGTGATATCTGGGGGATGTTATTGGTCGTTGGTGCGGCTCGACTCTTTATGAGTCACCATACGACTTTTTTCATTAACTCCCTCGCACATATTTGGGGTAAGCAAACTTTCACAGACAAAAACACTGCTCGCGATAATGGTGTACTCGCCTTTTTCACATTTGGAGAGGGTTACCATAATTTCCATCATATTTTCGAGAATGACTATCGCAATGGCGTGTATTGGTGGCATTACGACCCAACGAAGTGGTTGATAAAGTCATGTTCTTGGCTAGGACTCACATCTAAGTTGCGCACAACGCCTACATTTAGAATTGAAAAAGCCCGTGCGAGTCAACTTTTGAAGAAAGCAAGAGAAAAGCTAGAATCGAAACCGAACACGCAAACAATCCTCGATCAGCTACAGCACGAGTTTGATACTCTAGTTCATCACATGCAGGAATACTACGAGATGCGCAAAGAAGTACTCGGTGCCAAAACTGCCAGTGTGGTAAAGAAATACGAATGTTCTGTAACAAAAATGAAGTATCAGCAAATTAAAGCAGAGTTCGAACGGCAGCAGCGTAGTTGGAACCTTATGGTTCGTCGATACGCATAGTTTATCCTCATTCTTACGATTACTTAGCTTCGCTTCGGCGAAGCTTTTTTGTTGTGAAGAGTGTTTTCCAATAATTGCTTATTGAGTAAAGTCTTTTTCCTATTGTGAATCAATTCACTCATTATTCATTCACTTTCCTAGTCATATTTTCCTTCCTATAAATAGCTTCAAACCAGCATATAACACTTAGAAAACCAAATTCCAACAATACAATCTAACGAAATTATTTATTAAATTATTATTTGTCTCAGATCATGCAAGCCCCATATTTGTCTCGTGCCACAGCTAAGAATTCTGTAAATTCCTTGTCATAAACTGAAACAGTTTCTTTCTTTTTTACATAACATTCGGAGATCCCTATGTTAGAGCTCTTAATTGGCTTAGTGGTTACCATTGCGGTGGGTTACTTTATTGTCAAAGGCTATAAAGCTGCGGGCGTGTTACTGACAGCTGGTATTGCTTTACTTCTTATGACTGGCGTTTTAGGGCACGACGTGCTGCCGTCAAAAATCACCTCAACTGGTAACATGGTGACAGATGCGCTTGAATACGTGAAATACATGCTTCAATACCGCGGTGGCGGTCTTGGTATGCAAATCATGCTGCTTTGTGGTTTTGCGTCATACATGACTCATATCGGCGCGAACAACGTGGTAGTGAAACAGTTCTCTAAACCGCTTTCTGTCATCAAGTCTCCTTACGTCCTTTTGGTAGCGGCTTACATTGTGGCGTGTTTAATGTCTCTTGCGGTAAGTTCTGCAACAGGCCTTGGCGTACTATTAATGGCGACATTATTCCCAATGATGGTCGCGATGGGCATTTCTCGTCCAGCAGCCGTTGCAGTGTGTGCCTCTCCAGCGGCAATCATCCTTTCTCCTACTTCTGGTGATGTTGTTATCGCAGCAGAAAAGTCTGGTTTAGAGCTTGATGTGTTTGCGGTACAAACTGTGTTGCCTGTTTCTATTTGCGCAATCATCGTCATGGCAGCGGCAGCGTTCTTCTGGAACAAATACTTAGATAAGAAAGAAAATACGCCAATGGAAAAAATTGATGTATCAGAGATCAAAGCTGACGCACCAGCGTTTTATGCAGCTCTTCCATTTCTACCTATCATCGGCGTTTTCCTATTCAACGGTCGTACCATTCCAGGACTTAGTCTAGACATCTACACTATTGTGGTTGGTTCGATTTTCCTTGGAGCTCTGATCCATTATGTTGTAAATAAGTTCGATGGTAAGAAATCACTAGAAGATTTAGATTCTTGTTACGCGGGCATGGCTGACGCGTTTAAAGGCGTTGTGATGCTTTTGGTTGCCGCAGGGGTTTTTGCACAAGGTCTGATGTCTATCGGCGCTATCGATAACCTACTTCATCTCGCAGACAATGCTGGTGCAGGCGGCGTTGCTTTAATGCTTATTCTAACTGCATTGACAGTTGCAGCAGCAATTGCAACGGGTTCGGGCAACGCGCCTTTCTATGCGTTCGTGGAGTTAGCACCATCTTTAGCTACTAAAATGGGATTAAACCCTGCGTTCCTAATTATCCCGATGCTTCAAGCATCAAACCTAGGCCGTACTATCTCACCAGTATCTGGCGTAATCGTTGCGACATCAGGTATGGCAAACATCAGCCCGTTTGAGGTTGTAAAACGCACATCCGTTCCAGTTCTAGCAGGCCTTATCACGGTGATTATTGGTACTATGGTGCTTGTTCCAATGAGTGCCTAACGGTATTGCCACGATCAAACTAAAAGCAATATCCGAACAAAATTACGTTTAATTAAAAACGCCAGCAAATGTGCTGGCGTTTTCTTATTCTAATGTGTTGATTTACGCTGACTTAAATCGGTCAGGAATCTTAGTGATGCTCTCTCTGTAGCTAAACCATAAGTAGGTAACGGCAAGCGAAAAGAATAAATATGAAAGTGCGAATACGATTGGAGACGTGATTAATTCCGCGGACATTCCCCACATCACACCGACTACGGTTATCGTCAACTTAGAAAGCATGCCGCAAATAAGTAGGAATAAAGCAAGCTGTGGAAAGCGCGAGCTGCGAAATGCGAAGAAGTAACAGCTACCTACCGCTAAAGAAGCAATAGATAAGCCCAACATAAATGAATGGATGTGGTCTGCTGATGCGATACCAGCGGATACCGAAGCCATGAGTAATAGGAATAGTTTCATAAGTCACCTCACAACAAATCTAAAAAGCATCCCTTCATAAATGAAAACTCATTTTTCACTATATTCTGCGCCTAAAATCAGCAATTACAAGTTACTTTTTTGCTCACTTAATGAACATAAAAGCTAATCAGCTTCAATTATTACAAAAGGTTAACAATTAAAAATTAAGAAACCCTTTGCATCTGATACTTACGACAGTCAGATGATAAATTCGCCATTTTTTGTTACAGATGGTTAACATGGAAACATTTTGAAATTTTTTATTTGAAATGTGAACTGTGCACTCAACAGCGTAAAACCTCTCTGTCTTGACTCATCATTCGTTATTAGTGAACAAAAAATGTCACTTTTTTACAACGTTCTTACTACATACAAAACCATGAATTCACATCCACTTTTAATGTTGCAAATTATTTTATCAGTAACCGTAAAAAGAGATTCCAATCACATATTTATTGGTTATAATCCGCGCTCATTGCGTTAAACGTTGAAAAACGCAAACTAATTTTGAGAAAAAAACATCTTTAAACCAACCTTCTTTGCGGCATTGCCAATAAGAGGAAAAACTGAGAATAAAAATGAGCAAGATTGATAAAGCTATGCGCATCCTGTTAGCAGGGTTCTGTATCAACCTTTGTCTTGGCATCCTGTATGCTTGGAGTGTATTCAACAAGGCACTGGTAACTGAATCAGGCTGGAGTGCTGCAGAAGCTTCTGCACCTTACGCAACTGCAACCATCACTTTCTCTATCTGTCTTCTTATTGCAGGTATTCTTCAAGACCGCATGGGCCCTCGAATGATCCTTATCCTAGGTACTGTTCTTACAGGTCTGGGCATGATCGCTTCTGGCTTTGTGAACTCTCCACTAATGTTGAACATTACATTCGGCGTGATCACAGGTGCAGGTATCGGTTTTGGTTACGCATGCCTATCACCTTCTGCGATGAAGTGGTTCCATGCTTCGAAGAAAGGTATGGTTAACGGCATTATTGCGGCAGGTTTTGGTCTAGCGGCTATTTACCTTGCGCCAGTAACTTCTGCGCTAATAGACAGCATGGGCATTCAAACTAGCTTTATGGTTCTTGGTGTTGGTATCCTAGCGATTGCGGTTCCTCTTGCAGCAACCATCAACAACCCACCAGCAGACTACACACCTGCGGAGCCTAAAGTAAAAGAAGGCCAAGCACCTAAAGCGGTGAAAAAGTCAGATGACTTAACTTGGAAAGCAATGTTGAAAACGCCACAGTTCTACTCTCTATGGATCATGTACGCGTTTGCAGCTTCTGTTGGTCTAATGATCATTGGTAACATCACGACCATCGCAAGCGTTCAAGCAAACTTGCCAAACGCGGTTTACCTAGCGTCTATTCTTGCTGTATTTAACTCTGGCGGTCGTGTTGCCGCGGGTATGCTTGCAGATAAAATCGGCGGTGTTCGTACGCTTCTACTCGCGTTCGTTCTACAAGGCGTAAACATGGTGCTGTTCGCGACGTTCGACTCTGAGTTTACACTGATCATCGGTACAGCAATCGCAGCGGTAGGTTACGGCACACTTCTAGCGGTATTCCCTACTCTAACGGCTGAGTTCTACGGTCTGAAAAACTACGGAACTAACTACGGCGTACTTTACACTGCATGGGGTATCGGTGGTGCAATCGGCGCAGCGGTTGTTGGTTTCTCGATGACAAATGGCGACGGCTACACCTTGGCTTACACAATTTCTTCAGCAATGATGGCAGTATGTATCGTACTAGCGTTCATCACTAAGCCATTGTCTGAAGCGAAAGTAGCACAGCTAAAAAACGCATAATTGCGAATTGATTTGATAGCAAAAAGGCTTAACCTATGGGTTAAGCCTTTTTTGTTATCGGTCGTTTATGGAAAGCCCTATCGAACTTGCACCAGACTACTATCTAGAGAACTTCTTTAAGCTGACTCATCACGCAGTAACTTGGTACAGCGATTTACTGACCAAGGAAGAACACGCATGGCTTTGCTCGTTTGATTCTTTGAGCAAACACGCCCAGTGCCTTTTGGTACGTTTATACAGCCGAAAGGGATGTTGGTTTCGAAGTGATAAGCTGAGTTATCAAGAAATACCTTCTATCAATGAAGCGCTGGCGGAATTGAGTCAACATGAGTTTGTAGCCCTTTCCCCACCCCTTTCTCATCAAGAGTTAGCGGCCAATTTACTGACCAAACCAGAAATCTCCACGCTTTATCCCGAACTGCCGAAATCACTCAAGAAAGACGCCCTTGTCGAACGTTTGAGTAATGCGGAATTTGATCGTATAGAGAAGCTTGACTTTACGATCGTCAAACTCAATTCAGCTCATATGATCGACGTGTTGCTCACTCTGTTTTTTGCCAACACCCATCAAGACTTAAGTCAGTTTGTGCTTGATGACTTAGGTTTGCATCAGTTCGAGCAATATCAATTGAGTAAAGTGCGCCGTTTCTTTGATTCACGTGAGCAAATAGACCGTTTAATTGAACTGAGCCAGTTGACCAACCTGTACTGGCAATTTGACCGAAAAGACAAAGCCAATCTCGACTTATTAATTGAGGCAATGCCTCAGCCCGTTAAACACCGTTACGTAGATCGTAAACGCGATCACATGTTGAATGACATAGCACGTGATTACGAACGGCTTAATGATCTAGAGACCGCCCTATCTCTATTTGGGCAAACTCAACTCACACCGAGCCGAGAACGACGCGCACGTATCTATGACAAATTAAACCATGATGATTTATTTGGTGACATTGTCACAGATATACTTCACTCACCGATCGATGTGTCTGAGCTCGAAGTTGCACAAAAACTTGAGCAACGGTTAAAACGAAAACAAGGCGAGAAAGTGCCAAGAGTGACGAAGCCAACCTGTACGGAATACCGCCTTGAACTGGATTTATCTCAACAGAGAGTCGAACTCGCCAGCAAAGCGTATTTTGAGTCCTTAGGCTGGACAGTATTTTACACCGAAAATGCACTGCTTAATGCGTTACTTGGTCTCACTTTTTGGGATGCGATTTTCGCTCCCATCGAAGGCGCATTCATCAATGCCTATCAGCATCGTCCTCTGGATTTGTACCATTCTGATTTTGTTACCAAGCGCCAAGCTTTGATAGATGCGGCGTTTGACGAATTGGAAACGGGTAACACTCATACGTTATTGACAAAGTACGATGAGAAGTTTGGTATCAGCAATCCATTTGTGCATTGGAGCTTAATAAGTAAAGAACTACTCGAAACAGCACTCGATACAATCCCAACTAACATGTTGATGGCGCTATTTAAAATACAATTGAGTGACCTAAAGCTTTACCGCAATGGGATGCCTGATCTGATTGCTTTTAAAGGAAACGAGTTCGAATGGATTGAAGTAAAAGGGCCGGGCGATAAACTCCAAGACAACCAATGGCGTTGGATTAAAGAGTTTACTCGCCTTAATGTGCCATTTGCGGTGTGTTACGTCGCCGCAAGTTAACTCTCTTTATATAAAGAGCTTGGCGCATATTCATTAAAACAATTTCTTTTTTACCGCACCTTGCTCTTTTTCTGAAATATTTTTGTTTCTTCACGATCACTTCACGCTTCATCACACACAATGCGCTTCTACTCACTAAGTTGATTTGAAGAGGCAAAATAAAATGAACAAAACACTTCTTGCGTTACTTGTTACCTGCTCAGTTTCGGTATCTGCGGCTCCTTATGTAGGTCTGGAATATGGACTAGGCACCACTGACCATGATTTGGAACCTCACTTTTCAACTGACAACGTAACACTCAACCCTGAGCTTGAAGACGGTATTTTCTCAGGCTTTGTCGGTTACGCATTTAATGACAACTGGGCATTGGAACTGGGTTACAGCCAGTTTGACCTTGATGATAGTCGTTCAAAAAACCTAGGTATCAAGTCAATCGATGGCAAAGATTACCATCATGAAATGGATTGGGATGCGTCAATCAAAGCCAAGCAAGTGTCGTTGGCTCCTGTGTTTAACTATGCATTAAATGATAAATGGACAACAAAATTCAAAGCGGGTCTAACGTACACGGAATACAACGCCAAGGTTTCTAAACATCAAGAATACGAACTTGTCACGAACGACGATGTGGAAATGACCAACACGCTTTTCCATAGCTCGGAGAAAAGCAACGAGTTAGGCGCAATGTTCTCTGTGGGCGCGGAATACCAAGTGTTGCCAAAGCTCACCATTGGCGCAAACGCTAAATACCAACTAGACAGCTACGCAAACACTGCATCCTTTAACGTAGGCACAACTTATTACTTCTAATATAAGGAGATGATAATGAAAAGAGTATTTTTAACATCCATGCTTGCTCTACTTTCAAGCTCGGCTTTCGCCGCGTTTAATGGTCCAGAAGTCAGTGCAATCAATACGGTGAAAGAGGCGCGCAACGCAACCGACGACAGCGCTGTAGTGCTAACCGGGCATATTGTTCAATCATTTGGTAACGAGACTTACTTGTTCAAAGACAACACTGGTGAGATCGAAGTAGAGATCGACAACGAAGATTGGATGGGTCAAGAAGTGACACCAAAAGATACCGTAATGATTCGAGGAGAGGTTGATTCAGATTGGACAGCTACGCAGATAGACGTTGAGACCATTCAAAAACGTTAAGAAGTTGACTAATACCTCAACAAAAACAACACAGCCACATTTTAGTGGCTGTGTTAAGCAATAATCATGGAAAACGCTCGTTTAGCTAGTCAAGCAAGGACAATCTTGCGGTACGACTAATCGTATACTCTTAGGCTGAACATCAAATCTAATGGTTCTCGAATGATAAGGTTCTCCATCTAAATTAAGAGGCAATGGATTCGGGAAGTCTATCTCCAACCAGCTTGCTCTTGTGTACTTCACAAACTCTCCTTTCTCACTCGGGTTATTGATCTCGTCGATTACTTTAGGCAGCTCATGAGGTAAAAATGGGCGCACCAATGTTAGATCCATCAGCCCATCATTAATCATCGCTTTTGGAGCTAACTCTTGCCCACCTCCAGCAAGGCGCCCATTACAAAACGCACCGAGCAACATTTCTCCCTGATACGCACCACCTTCAATCGTTATTGTTCCGTCATATGGTTTAAAGCCAAGTGCTTTTACAACACCAGTTAGCGTGTAAGCTCCACCGCCAAGAAAGTTTTTGAGTTCAACAGGCGTTTCTGCTGTAACTTCTGCGCCAAACCCTGCTGTTGCCACGTTAATAAAGCAGCGATCGTTCGCTTTGACGCAATCGACCAAGGCGGACTGCCCCTCAACAGCAAGAGATAAAGACGCCTTAATGGAATTAGGTACTTGAATAGCGGTAGCAAAGTCATTGGCGGTACCAAGGGGAATAATGGCTAACTCAGGGCGTTTTTCTTCGTCAATTTGAATAACCGCAGAAGCCGCCTCATTGACGGTTCCATCGCCTCCAGCGACAACAATACGTTCAATGCCTTCATCAACCGCTTCTTTCACTAGCCGCGGCATGTCTTGAGATTCCCACGTCACACGCACCTGTACGTCGATGCCTTTTTCTCTCATTTTCATGATTGCATCTCTTAACTCTGGATTCCCAGCTTTTTTTCCGTTAAGGATGGCACGTATTGTCTTTTTCATTGCACTTCCTATTGGTTGATGACTTTTCCTGCTTGCTTAATCTGTGAACGCAACCATTGATGGGCGCTGTCGTTTGTGCGACTAGGATGCCAGATTGTGCAAAGCTCATACATTTGTTCATCAAATGGCATTGATAAAGATTTAACATGATAGGTGTTATTGAACAAGTTGATCATCGACTCTGGCATTAAACCAATGTATTCACTACCACAAATAATTGGGAGCATTTCTAGTACGCCTGAGGCTCGATACTTAATCTTTCTCTTATCCAAGTCGACAATGTCATCGGCGTTTAACAAGCTCTTACGACTCTGCCACTGCGAAACCACTACGTGTTCTTCTTCAAAAAATTGTTCAGCCGTAATCTCGTCATTCAGGCGTGGATGCGTTTCGCTACATACCACCACCAAACGCTCCGTAAGTACAGTTTCCAGTTTTAGCACCGTTCTTGCTCTTGGTGTGATATCAATGATCAAATCGTATCGTTGTAACCGCAGATCACTTTCAAAATCTTCCGTAAAAAGCGGATGTACTTCTAATGCAACATTTGGCGCCGACACACGGATTTGTTTCATGACTTGAGGTAGCAACTCAAAGCTCGCAACGGACACACAGGCAATAGAAAACACTCTATTCGACACTTTAGGGTCAAACTCACTAGAGGCCGATAATGTCGAAGTGAAATTTTGTACTGAAGCTAGAAGAGCAGGATAAATATCCATCGCAAACGAGGTAGGCTCGACACCTTTAACGCAACGATGAAACAATGGATCATCGTAGATATCACGTAGCCTTGCTAGCGCTTTACTCACCGCAGGCTGGGTGATGTTTAAACGCGCCGCCGCCCGAGACAAGTTACGCTCTTCATAGATGGCAGTGAAAATGGGAATAAGATTAAGGTCGGTCGGTTTCATGCTATTAAATTTTTCAAAAGTCACTTTCTCTATTTTAATCTAACAGCATGATCCTTCACGTAGCCAAGTGCAATAAATGGGCGGTATCGCTTGTTTTAATGAGTTTTAACTCAATTTTGACGCACTTCATTCACCACATAAACTGGCACCATAGTGCAACGTAAAGCTTGACTTAGGCTTTGCCTAGGTAAGGGGTAAGAAACTCGCTGACTTCCTCGCCGCACAAACCCGTTTCTACCTCTATACCTGCTTGTTTTAGAATCTCGATACCTCGACCACTGTTGCGCGGGTCGGGGTCCAATATGGCTACGACGACTTTGCTTATGCCGGATTTGACTAATGTCACCGCGCAAGCTGGCGTGCGACCAACAAACGAACACGGTTCCAGCGTAACGTATGCCGTCACCGATTCTAACGAGCCTTGATACGCATTCAGCGCTTCCACTTCCGCGTGATTGCCACCAATCGCTTGAGTATGACCTTCAGAAACGATTTGATTGTCTCTCACTAACACGCAGCCAACCGGCGGGTTGGGTTGACATTCAGGAAGCGCATTTTTGGACACTTCCAATGCGCGGCGCATAAACTCTTGGCTCATTTGAACTCTATTCTCTAATAAAAACGAGGCGCTATATTAGCGCCCCGTTTTATTCATTGCCATCTCTTCCAATGACTTTGTCCAGTTCTGGTAACGCTCGCGGAATACGGAATTTAAAGCGTTTTTGTTTGGTCTGGATTTTGCGCCACATCGACTTCAGTAAATGAGCGCTATTTTCACCATTTTGCATTCGCGACGCACTTTTTTGCCACGATTCACTCGTATCGGCTTTGGTCATTTCTAGCTCGGCCGTATTTAAACGCAATTGTTTGTACAATATGGTCCTTGCTTCAGACCAACGTTTAGCCTTTAACAAACGGTGGAACGTCAGCCATGCTGGTGTCGGTCTGTTGCGGTAGTAACGTTTAATGGCTACCAATGAAATAATCACAAAACCCAGCAACACAAGCGTGGAAACAATCCATTCAAAGTACGTTCTGATGAAGGACTTCAACGTGTGCTTCGCGGCAAAAGTTTTGCCCTCTAACATCACCGTTTCCACTTGCTGAGTCTTACTGTTCCACCAACGGAACTCATAATCCGGCAGGGTTAATTCACCACCTTGTTGAATCACGTACACGCTCTCTTCTGTGCGTGTTGACTGGTAATCACCACGTGTTTGCGTATCTGTAAGACGATGTGGTTGAGGGTACGCTTGGTAACGGGTTGTTGATTCTCCTTTCAACAAGTCTGGTAGCAACACAGATAGTGAATCTTGAGCCGAAATGGTGATTTTACGCGTGATTGCATCCCCAACTTTGAGTGACTCAGTGGAGGTATCCCACTCTTGCTTTACCTCTACATCTGTTGCAGCAAACCAAGGTGTCTCACCACTCAGCAGGCCCGATGGCAAGACGGTTTTGAACTTAATCGGCTGCGTGTAAAGTGTGCCTGATACCTTCTCGCCGTCCGGCGCAGACACCTGAACGCCCACTGCGACAGGTGGAACCACAAAATCACCAGAAGCTTGAGGATACAAAGTCACTTCCCAGCGTTGACGCGACCAAGTTTGCCCCTCTTTTTGCTCAGTAAAGTTGGTTGCTAGTTGATTACGCTGTTTGGCGATAACATTGGGTATTTCAATATTGCCAATTCTCGTACCACCCGTAAACCAACGCGGCGTTGCCACTTCGATGGTTAAAATAACTTGCTCATTGACGCTAAAACTTGGTGTTTTACGCTTCTCTCCAGCCGTTGGTTGTTTACCAACCCACGCTTGTAACTCAACTCCATGCTTTCGTTGAACGTCACGAATATCTTGAGCCAACACACTACTGCTCAGGAGGAAGCCGAAACAGATAACTAACCACAAGGGTAAAGCAAAGTGCGTAAAACGGTGGCTTTTCATCATTGCACCGCCTCCTCTGTATTTTCGTTCGCAGTAGAGGTTGATTCTCCGGTTTCTATTGAACGCAATTGAATCTGAAACTTCGCATTTAAGAAGTATTTAGGATCCGCTTCGACTCGCTTTAACCATTTGTCGGCTAATTCTTGGCTACCTAAGATGTCGTCTGCACTTAACGTCTCTTTAATCATCAACTCCGCTGACGTTTTTTCATCCGCCCCTTCTGCGGTTTGAGGGTTATCGCCTAGCTCGGTTGACGCCTCTTGCTCCGTTCCTGCCTGACTCTCACTCATCCGGTTGATGTCCTCTACAATACCACCAATCACTTTCAAGTTATGCTCAACATCCGGTCTTAGCCTCTCGCTCAACGTTGGCTTGTTGGCTAGGGATTTTAACAAGTCACGTGCAGCCAAATATTCACGCTGACGCGCCAATGCACTCGCCGCATTATAAAGACCGTAATCTCGAACCTCTTCGGACGGGTCGTTTTGCATTTCCAAAAACGCGCTGTGCGCGAGCTCAAACTCGCTAGCGTAGTAGTACGCCGTGCCTTTGCGTAATGGATCGACAAAGTGTTTTGCAGCTTCTAAATACGCTTGTTGGTTGAACAAACGCTGTCCTTGTTGGTCTGGCGTCAGCCACAAATCCCACCACCATTGCGCCACCTTGTCGAAAGCCGTCACTTTTTGCACAACTTGTGGCTGCTCGGCTTTAACTGAAATATTCTCGGCCAACGCACTTGTTGGCATCAATAACGTGCCGCTCACCATTACAATCACGCACCACTGCACTAACCACCCTTTTCTAAACCACAGCATCATGATCAGCGCGATTGGGAACAGAAGTTGATACCCCATGTCTTTCCAAGGCATTGAAGATTCGCCATTAAGCTGCATATTGCGCTCAACGTATCGATTCAGTTGCTCGATATCACTATTATCGACGGTCACTTCCACCAATCGACCGTTGGTCTGGCTGGCCAGTTTTTGTAGAGAATCCAAATCCATTGGGTTGTTACTCACAATGTCAGCGTTCCCTGCCGCAAGAATTAACAGTTGATAAGGTTTGCCCGAGAAATACGCTTGGTATTGCTCAATCGTGGCCGGGTTCACGCCGTCGCTCACCAACAGAACGGTGGAGCCTGGTTGACCTTGCAATTGTTGATCAATTAACGGCAAGGCTTTTTCGGCAAGCTTACCTTGCACGGGCATAATCTCTGGCGTAATGGCCGCCAAAAATGGGTCAAATACTTTGCTGTCTTGAGTTATAGGCATTGCGACATGAGCACTGCCCGCGAACACGACTAAACCCGTTTTTCCGCCTTTTCGCGCGGCTAGCAAATCGCGTATTTTCTGTTTGGAACGCTCAAGGCGGCTTGGTGGGAGATCTTTTTGCAGCATCGAGTCGCTGTTATCAAGCACCACAAGCATAGAGGCTTTATCTTCGCCAAAGGGAGAAGGTTCTCGTTGCCACGTTGGGCCTGCACAAATCACAATGGCGATGAACACAATCAGCATCAAGAGCTTAAGCGGCAGTTGCTTACGCCAGCCTCGCTCACCTATCGTCAAAGCATTGCGTAAATGTTCGGGCAGAATATCCTTCCAGCTTGGCTCGCTTTCTTCTCGCCAGCGTAACCACACCAAGAAAAACATGGGGATCAAAGCCAGTAACCACAGTGGTCGAATAAAATGAAACTGCGTAAAGAATTGCGTCCAACTAAGAGAATCAAACATCGCTCTCTCCTAATGATGATCGTGTAACAGCCCTTCTTTTAAGTGTTGCGACGCTGAACGCGAGCAAATGCATGATGACCACTAACGCCATCAAGTAATGGTGAAGGCTTTGTTTTGGGCGGTATGTGGTGCTTTCGTAAAGTTGAGGTTCCAGTTTGCCAATTTCATCGTAGGCAGCCGATAGTTCATCACGGTTGAGTGCTTCAAACGCTTCACCGCCGGATTCTTTCGCAATGCGATGAATCGTGTCCATATCCAACGCGGTTTCACCTATCGTTTCCGGATCGCCCATCGCAATGACGTGTACTCTCACGCCTTTGGCTTTCGCAACTTTCGCCGCATCAATCGGTTCAACAAAACTGCCCGTGTCGTTACCATCGGTTAATACAATCGCGACTTTTTCACGGTTTTGGTCTTGTTCTAAAGCACCACGCGACTTATCACTTTGCTCAAAAACTTTAATCGCTAAGCCAATCGCATCACCAAGATGGGTACTCTGCCCTGCCATTGCCACATCGGTTTGGTTAAGCAGTTCGAGCCACACTTTTTGGTCTGCGGTAAATGGCGTTTGCACGAAAGCAGCATCACCAAAAAGCACCAAGCCTAATCGGTCACCTTTACGAGACTGAACAAACTCCGACAGCACTTCTTTTGCCGCATCAAGACGAGAAATTTTTTCGCCTGTACGTGAGGTGAAATCTGGCTCGGCCATGGAGCCCGAAAGATCCACCACCACCATCACATCGCGGCCTAAACTCGCGCGAACTTGAGGCTCGCCTAACACGGTGGGTTTTGCCATCGCACACACCACCAAAAGCCATGAAAGAATTAACGTTGCTCGCTGCCACCAACTCGGGGTCAACTGGCTTGCACCTTCTGATGGCGTCTCGCCAATCGCTTCCACCAGCTGACTAAAAAACGGCACTTTGATCGCCATTTGCTTAGTGCGATATGCGGGCACCAAGTAGTACACCACCAACGGCAAGGGCAAAACCAGAAACCACATTGGGTGAGCAAATTCAAAACCAGACAAACCAGTTATCGATGCAAGAAGATCATTCATGTTGACCTCCCTGATGTGCTTTGCGTTTCAATCGTGGTGATTTATTTGCCGCGCTTTTTTGAGCATCACAACGGTGCTCACTCACCCAGTTTTTCGCACGAGCAATAAGCGTTACTCGCTCTTCGTTGGTTAGCGTAACGCTTGGGTCAACAATACTTTGTAGCCAGCACTTTGAAAGCTCATCGTTAAAAACCATTTGCGAGTTTGCTTGAGAATCTTCGGTTTGCGGATACAGCGCATCGAGCTTGCGCAGAAAGGCGGTATCAAACAATTTCGCGTTGCGGCTATCAATATGAATCAGCACTACTTTAAGCACAGAGAACAATACTTTTGGCATGTCTTTGTCGCTCGATTTGATTTGCGAAATCGCCAGTAGAGCTTCTTTTCGGTAACGATTATGCCACCATTGCCGAGCCAATCGATATACGACATACACCAATGCAATGAGCACAACCGCCGCTAAAATTTTCCAGCCAATAGTTTGCGGGTACCAACTCACGCTGGGTGGTACAGCCACATCATGCAGCTCTCTGAGTATGTAGGTACTCGGAGGCGTAGGAAGATCACTCATTTAACGCCCTCCTACCAGTTTTTGGAATTGTTTAATGTGCTCACCTGTCGTATCGAGTTCGATGTGCGGAAGGTGTTTCATCGCCATAAGTTGAGAGAGTGATTGACGCTGTAAGCTAGTTCGAGCCTCAAGCTTTGCGCTCGCAGCTTCTACCTTTGCTTTGCTGTCTAAATTGAGTTGATACTGCCCATCACCAACCACCCATTTCGATTTTGCCAAATCGTCTGGTAGCGCTTGTTCTAATGGGTCACTGACCATCACTGCAAGAACATCGTTGTGCTGTTGTAGCTGTTTAAGGTGATCAAGGTGGTGCTCCTCGCAGTCGCTCCAGTCGCTGATAAAAATCAAAGTGGATTGCTTGAGCTTCATGCGTTTAATAAGCTCAATCCATTGACTGAACGTTACTTTTTCGGAATTGCGGGAGTCCACATTGAGCGATTGATTGGCTTTAGCGAGACGTTTAAGTTGCGCCAGAAGATCGTTTTGCGAACGCTGTGCCTTGCTGTGAAACAACGCCTGCTGGGATGCGATGACAAAACCGACTCGGTCGCCATCTTTTAATACTCGCCACCCACACATCGCTGCGATCTCTGCCGCGACAACTGATTTCATTACTTGCGTCGAAGCAAAAAACATTGTGCTTCTCTGGTCGACACACACGATTACGTTGCGATCTTTTTCTTCTGTATAACTGCGTACATGCGGCTTACCCGTACGCATCGTAACTTTCCAATCAAGGTTACGAATATCGTCACCCAATTGGTAATGGCGCAGCTCTTCGAAGTTCAATCCACGACCGCGAAACAACGAATTGTGTCGGCCAGAGAGTACGCTACCCGCCTTTAGGTGAGGAAGTAAACTGAATGATTCTGCTTGTGCTTGCAGACGTACTAAACGAGCGTAATCGCAGTACAAACGGGGATCCATCCCCTGTGATTTTGGCGCAAGAGTTGGCTTAGCCATAATGCCTCCCACTTACCCAATTTCTACACAATCTAGCAGCTCTTGTACGACTCGTTGGTGATTGACTCCGTCTGCTAGTGCGTCGTAGGTCAAAGAAAAACGGTGGCCCAATACAGACGGAACCATGGCACGCACATCGTCAGGAGTCACATGGTCACGTCCTTGCATCCACGCATACGCACGAGCGCATTTGTCGAGTGCGATGGAAGCACGAGGACTAGAGCCAATCTCAATCCATTTTGCTAAGTTTGAATCGGCATAACACTCTGGCTTACGAGTCGCCATCACTAACGCAACGATGTAGTTTTCCACTAGGTCCGATACCACGATGTTTGGTAACTGACGGCGCGCTTCTAGCACCACGTCTGGCTCGATGTGTTTTGGCGTAATAATTTCGCTGCTGGTTTCCGCACCCAATTCTTCACTGCGCACCAAACGAATGATGTCACGTTCGGCGTCATCTTCTGGATAATCGACGGTAACCTTCATGATAAAGCGGTCCATTTGCGCTTCTGGCAGCGGGTACGTGCCCTCTTGCTCTACAGGGTTTTGCGTTGCAAGCACCATAAATAAGTCTGGCAATACGTGAGTTTTATCGCCTACCGTTATTGTGCCTTCGGCCATGGCTTCAAGCAGTGCCGCTTGTACTTTGGCTGGTGCACGGTTGACCTCATCAGCAAGTACAATGCTGTTAAAAATGGGCCCAGGTTGAAAGTGGAGTTGCGGCTTACCATCCAGCTCTTGATAAACCTCAGTACCCGTCACGTCAGATGGTAAAAGATCCGGCGTAAACTGGATTCGACCAAAACTGGTGTTTAACAAGTTCGCCAACGATTTTACGGAACGTGTTTTTGCCGTTCCCGGTAAACCTTCTAGCAGAATATGCCCATTTGTTAATAACCCGATGACTAAAGCTCGAACCACGTGGCTTTGTCCAATGACGCTTTTTTCTGTTTGTTCGATGAGTTCTTTTATCGCTTGTTGTGCGTGGTTCATAGGATACCTTTTCAATGGTTTAAGCCGTCTTTTCGATAGTTAAGTATAAGAACAAATGAAATAACTTAAGGTTATATTCACTATGTTATCTTTGCGGTTCTTGAGATTGGAGAAGTTGTGCAAGACCAACCAACATCGGTAACGCATAATCAAAGAACATTTTGATTCCCGAACACAAATAGTTTAGACCACTCTCACCATTCGGCGTTTTGATCAAACGGTTTTTTGGGCACTCACCCCAACAATAAGGCAAGTAAGGGCATTGCTTACAATACGTCGGCAATGAATCGCGTTTTGCCATGCCAAAAGTATATTGTCTTGTAGAGAAGGCCATTTCATTCAGTGAGTGTTCATGAATGTTGGCGAGTTTGTATTCTGGATACACATAGTGGTCGCAACTGAACACGTCGCCATTGTGCTCAATCGCCAACCCTTTGCCACAAAACTCCGCCGTCACGCAAAGCTGAGACGGTTTCCCCATTACTTGCGCCACCGCGGTTTCAAACAGATTAACCAGCACACGGCCAAGATCGTTATTCACCCACTCTTCAAAGGTCGCCATTAAAAAGCGTCCCCAGTCTTCAGGATCGACTGACCAATCCGTTACAATCGACATTGGATGCCCCGGTTTAGCCAGATCACTGCCTTTGGTTGGGATCATCTGTTCGTTCCAAAACTGCGGCGCGGTTGTTTGGAAGTTGTTGGCTTCTACCACCGGCGCAAACTGAATATAAGTCACACCCAATTCTTGGGTTAAAAATCGATATACTTCGAGCGGGTATTTCGCATTGTGACGATTCACCGTGACCAACGCGTTGAATTTCACGCCATGCGCTTTGAGCTTATCTACCGCTTTCATCACGAGATCAAACGTTGGCTTACCGCTGCGGGTTTTGCGATATTTGTCGTGCAGTTCTCGTGGTCCATCAATCGACAAGCCAACTAGGAAGTTGTGCTCTTTTAAAAACGCACACCACTCATCGTTTAGCAAAATGCCGTTGGTCTGAAGGTCGTTTTCAATGCGAACGCCTTTCGGCTGATATTTCTTTTGCAAAGCTACGACATTGCGGAAATAGTCCAACCCAAGCAGCGTCGGCTCCCCGCCCTGCCATGAGAATACAATTTCTTCGCCATCCTGACTTTCGATATAGCTTTTCACGAACGCTTCCAGTGTTGCGTCGTCCATTTTTGGCTGCTTTTCTTGGTGCAGTAGATTTTCTTTATGCAGATAAAAGCAGTACTGACAATCGATGTTGCACTTTGCTCCGCCTGGCTTTGCCATCACATGGAATCGACGGTCATACGCGCCCAGAACAGGCGCTTTAGACGCCGTTTTAAGAGGAACAATAGGCATAGTAGTAGAATGGCGAGGGGAAATCTTACTCATACGTTTCTCACTATTACATATACCCAAATAACCTCGTGAGCGCTGTACAGCAAAAGTGAAGCTATTTGGGTATATAGCGCTCCAAAAAGCGCTATATAATCTTAATTTACTTAGAAGACTTAGGTACGAACGAACCTGCTTCCATACGAGGCGGGAATTCTTTGAATGTACCCATCACCTCTTTCACTGTATCCATTGCTGGCATCATTAAGAATGAACGCTCGTACATCCAACGAGAATAACCCATGCCTTGATCGCCTCGTTCAAATGGATCAATGCTCAAGTCAAAGATCAGTGGCACACGAAGTTTAGTGAACGGCTTACGCCATACATCCATACCCGTTTCATTCTCTTGAATCATAAAGTGGAACTTGTACTTTCCTTGGCGCAATGCCACAAGATCGCCGTCGTCGCTCCAGTAAACGAACTCATTTCGTGCGGATTTGTCTGACTTACCCGTTAAATATGGCAGTTGGTTGTAACCGTCTAGGTGAACTTTGTAGTCCATATCGCCAACTTTTTTGCCTTTTAGCAGTTCGTCTTTAACTTTGGTATCACCTGCCGCAGCAACTAGTGTCGGGAAAAAGTCCTCTAATGACATCATGCCGTTGAATGTTTTACCTGCCTCAATTTTTCCAGGCCATTTAATCAACATTGGCACACGGAAACTCCCTTCCCAGCCAGTGTTTTTCTCTGAGCGGAACGGTGTCATCCCTGCATCCGGCCACAAATCAACCATAGGGCCGTTGTCAGTGGTGTAAACAATGATTGTATTGTCATCCACACCTAACTCTTTGATCTTGTTAAGTAGCTGACCGATTTGGTCATCGTGCTGCTTAACACCATCCGCGTAGAAACCGGCACCTGTTTTACCTTGGTATTCTTCAGGAACATGTGTGAAGTTGTGCATGCGAGTGGTGTTAAACCAAGTAAAGAACGGCTTGTCCGCTTTTACTTGCTTTTCTATGAAGCTCTCTGCGGCATCAAGAAACTCACCATCAACATTTTCCATACGCTTACGCGTTAGTGGACCGGTATCTTCGATTTTGCCGTCAGCGTAAGAATGGATAACGCCACGAGGGCCAAATTTCTTCTTGAACTCCGGATCTTTAGGGTAATCCACGTTCTCTGGCTCTTCTTCTGCGTTCAAGTGGTATAGGTTGCCGAAGAATTCATCAAAACCGTGGTTGGTAGGAAGATGCTCGTCTCGGTCACCTAAATGGTTCTTACCAAATTGTCCGGTTGCGTAACCCATTTGTTTAAGCACGGTTGCAATCGTCGGATCTTTTTCCGAGATACCTTCCGGAGCGCCTGGTAAGCCCACTTTTGATAGACCTGTACGTTTTGGCATTTGACCAGTGATGAATGCAGAACGGCCTGCTGTCGAGCTTTGCTGTGCGTAGAAGTTAGTGAACTTCGCACCTTCTTTAGCAATGCTATCGATGTTTGGCGTGTTGTACGCCATCATGCCTTGGTTATAGGTACTAAGGTTCCAGTAACCAACATCATCACCAAAGATGACAAGAATGTTGGGTTTGTCCGCTGCATGTGCAACTGCAGATGCAGCGCCCAAAGCTAACGTACATGCGTTAAGTACGAGTTTTTTACTGCTCGTTTTGGTCGCATTTTTCATATTATCTCCAAGAGTTCGCTAGTGCGTAAAAATGGTATTCGCTTTTCAATACCATTGTTGATATAAGATAAAGCACTAATTTCAGGCGATAAATGCAGTCAAAATTAGTTAACCTATAAATTAAATTTATGAGTGACGTTATGGACTTGAATTTGATCCAAACTTTTCTTGTTGTTGCGGAGTTTCAATCTTATACAAAAGCCGCGGAACAATTAGGGCTTACACAACCTGCTGTGAGCGCTGCAATAAAGCGTTTAGAGCAAGTCGTAGATAAGCAATTATTCGTTAAAAAAGGACGAGGGATCGCACTAACCTCCACCGCTTATCAATTACTGCCGCAATTCCAGCAAGCGGTTAATATTATTGACAATGCGATATCTGATAAAAATCATTTTGAAGTGTGTTGTTCGGAAATTTTGTTGCACATTATGGACCCAATAAAGAACACTATTTTTTATGAATCACCACCCGAAAAGTTCCTATTATTTGAGCTGTTAAGACAACAAAAAGTCGATCTAGTAATCGATACGGTGATCACGAAAGATGCAGCGTTTATTATTGAAGATGCCTATGAGGAAGAAGCCGTGGTTATCTGTCGTGAGAACCATCCCCGTGTACACGGCACGCTCACAAAAGAGCAATTTTATGAGGAAACTCACTGTTTATTTTCAGGAAAATGGAACAACATGTCGGGGTTCGAGCAACTAGCAAAGGAAACAATTCAAGAAAGAAAAGTCGACTTGATCACATCTTCGCTAGCGGGCATGGCGCTGTATGTCGCCCAAAGAGACAGTTTAGGGATCGTGTCTCAATCTTTTGCAAACAAGTGGAGCAAAGCGCTCAAACTTCAAATTTTGCCCTGCCCCATTTCGATACGCTCTATCCCTTACAAGTTTGTTTACCATAAGCGAGAGGTAAACAACCCAGCCCACATCGCTCTACGTGAAAAAATCAAAGCCAACTTAACGGCAGCCCACTACGAACCAATTTGTTTATAACTCTTGTCAATTGAAGCGTTAGGCGTTTTCGTCATCAAGCTTTCTACAAACCTGAATAGATAGAATTTTACAGATAAAAAAAGAGGCTCACGTTAATGAGCCTCTTTCTATATGTGATACTTCACTTAGCTTTTCCTACTTATTTGGGTTCTCTTTTAGTTTCTCCATCACTTGATCGAGCGAGAAGCTTGCTGCTTTTTGCCTTGGTGGGAACTCTTTAAACGTTTCAAGGAATCTGCCAACGTAAGCTTGCGCAGGAACAAGCATGTAAGCACGGTCTAGCATCCAATCGTAGTAAGTGTTAGAAGTGATATCAGCCACTTCGTAAGGATCCATACGCAAGTTGAAGATCTTAGGAACACGAAGTGTGGTGAATGGTTCAGCCCAAATACGCAACGTGCCTTTTGCTCGTTGCTCCATAAAGACCAGCTTCCATTTGTTATAACGAAGTGCAGTTAAGTCTCCATCATCTGAGAAGTAAAAAATTTCTTCACGTGGGGCCTTATCCTCTTTACCAGTCAAATATGGTAGGAAGTTATAGCCGTCTAGGTGAACTTTGAATTTCTTACCATTCGCACTATAACCTTTGAGCAATTTCTCTTTGATATTGTCATCACCCGCGGCAGCAACGAACGTTGGCATCCAGTCCATGTGATGCATGATATCATTCGAAACAGAGCCAGCTTTAATTTTACCCGGCCAACGTACCATCGCAGGAACTCGGTACGCACCTTCCCAGTTGGTATTTTTCTCTCCACGGAATGGCGTTGTGCCTGCATCTGGCCACGAGTTCATGTGTGGGCCATTATCGGTGGAGTAAAAGACGATTGTGTTGTCTTTAATACCCAAATCATCCACTTTTTTCAGCAGCTGACCTACATGATTATCATGCTCGACCATACCATCTGCATACTCGCTGATGCCTGTTTTTCCAGAGTTCTCTTCTTTCACATGAGTACGGAAGTGCATACGAGTCGCGTTCCACCAGACAAAGAAAGGTTTTTCAGCCTTGACTGCACGATCCATAAAGTCGAGTGCCGCATCTAACGTCTCTTCATCCACGGTTTCCATGCGCTTGCGAGTTAGAGGTCCTGTATCTTCAATTTTGCCATCAGCGTACGAACGGATAACGCCGCGCGGACCGAACTTTTTACGAAACTCAGGATCTTTAGGATAATCGACGTTTTCTGGCTCCTCCTCGGCGTTCAAGTGATAAAGGTTGCCAAAAAATTCATCGAAGCCGTGATTAGTAGGAAGGTGCTCATCTTTATCACCTAAGTGGTTTTTACCAAATTGCCCTGTCATATAGCCCATCGGCTTCAGCATTTCGGCAATGGTTGCGTCCTCTTCCTTCAAGCCAAGATCAGCACCTGGAAGCCCCACTTTACTCAAACCTGTTCTAAGAACGGTTTGGCCCGTAATGAAAGTAGAACGGCCCGCTGTACAAGATTGCTCACCGTAATAGTCAGTGAACATCATGCCTTCTTTGGCGATACTGTCTATATTTGGTGTTTTGTACCCCATCAAGCCAAACGTGTAAGCACTGAGATTGGACTGGCCAATATCATCACCCCAAATGACGAGAATATTTGGTTTCTCTGCTGCGATACTGCTACTTGTCGCACCGATTAAAGCGGCGGCAAGAATCGCTAATCGGCGTTTAACGCCATATTTCGCTGTCATATAAACCTCTGTGTGTATTAGAAAAGTGCTTCCTGCAACAGAATGTATAGTTCACAAATGGCGGATAAGCGAATTTACTAAATGAGAATTCTTTCTATCTTCGCCTAACATTACACCGTTATTTGTAGCTAATACGCACTCCAATAGCACTTTAGTTCAGAGCGCCATCGCACCATTCATCACTACTGTTAATCTCAAATATTAAGATTGTCTACTCATATCACAGTGCCCATAAAGTACCTGATTGCTTTTATATAAATATTAATGATAATACGTTTTACTACCATTAATAATTAAGGTGCCCGCGTGCTTGACTCCAAGGTTTCAAATGGAAAAACTTACCAATGCCAACACAACGACGTTCACCATAATGATGAGGAGCTATTACTAGATAAGCGCACTCACTCTGTGGTACTCAATTACTTGCCAAACAAGAAATCTGTTCAGTTAACAAGCATTCAATTTAAGCTGCTACAAACTCTCACTCACCATCAAGATCAAGTGCTTAGTAAGCCTTTTCTTTACGAAACAGTACTAAAACGTGAATTTACTGAACATGATCGGGCACTCGATATGCACATGAGCAGAATGAGAAAGCGTCTAGTTCACGAAGGCGTTCCAACAGACAGAATTCAGACAGTCCACCGCCAGGGTTACATTTTCAAGCGCTCAGACAATCAACAGAAAAATTAACGCTAATTGGCCCAACTTTTGGTAATTGACCGCTTATTTTGCTTTAATTAATGCAAATTCGAATCACGTAAAATAACTCAATGAATTTGCGCTTAATTTTTACACTTTGCATTGCTACTTTGTTTGCCGGCTGTGCAACCTATGCTGGTCTTAACTATGACCAACTGTTTGGTCCACAGCTCGTGCGTGAACGCACAGTTGACGTGGAAACCCCTCAAGCAAACTTCTTCCAAAGCGAAGTTAAACCCATTATGGATAACCGCTGTGTCGTCTGCCACGCGTGCTACGATGCACCATGTCAACTTAAGCTCTCTTCTGTTGAGGGCATTGACCGTGGTGCGAGTAAAGCACTGGTATATGAAGGAACAAGACTCACAGCCGCAGCACCAACACGCTTATTCGAAGATGCAGAAACAACCCAAGAGTGGCGCGATGCGGGTTTTCATCCGGTTCTCAACGAACGTGATCAAAGCATGGCAGCCAACATTGATGCAGGCCTTATCGCACGTTTGCTACAACAAAAAGAGCGCCACCCATTGCCTGACCAAGTCCAGTTAGAAGGCTTTGACTTTTCGATAGACCGAGAGCAAACCTGTCCAACGATTGAAGAATACGAGCAATACGAAAAGGATAACCCGACCTGGGGAATGCCTTTTGGTATGCCAAACCTATCAAACAGTGAATACCACACACTCATGACTTGGTTGGAAAACGGCGCAATAATGAACGTTCACCGACCTGTTAGTGAGAAAGAGCAAGCGCAAATAGATAAGTACGAAGCATTACTTAACCACTCTGATTTGAAAAATCAGCTGATGGCTAGGTATATATATGAGCATTTGTTTTTATCTCATCTCTACTTTTCGGAACTCGATGAAGATCCCCGATTCTTCACGCTCGTCCGCTCTGCTACACCACCAGGACAGCCCGTCAAACGTATTTCAACGCGTCGCCCGTACGAGGATCCAGGGGTTGAACGTGTGTTTTATCGAATTATTCCAGAGCAAGGGACCATAGTAGATAAAACTCACATGCCATTCGCGTTAAACAAGCAACGCATAGAGAACTGGAAAACTTGGTTTATTGATGCTGATTACATGGTTAGTCAGCTACCGAGTTATGAACCAGAAGTTGCTGCAAACCCGATGACATCATTCATCGACCTTCCAGTGAAGTCGCGCTTTAAGTTCATGCTAGATAATGCACAAAATACAATAATGGCATACATCAAAGGCCCAGTTTGTCGTGGCCAACTGGCATTGAATGTTATCAATGATCGCTTTTGGGTGTTTTTCCTTGATCCAGATAAAGCAGACATCCCAGAAGTAAATGAGTTTTACCGATCTCAGGCTGATAATCTAAAACTACCGGCAGAGCAAGAAAGTAACACGCTACCTGTTACCAACTGGGTCAAGTACGCGCGTCAACAAGCTCGCTACCTAGAGGCTAAATCTGAGTTCACTAATAACTGGTTTAAAGAAGGTGAAAACCTATCCACCGATGTAATTTGGGATGGTAATGGCACCAACCATAATGCGGCATTAACGATATTCCGCCATTTTGATAGTGCTTCTGTTGTTCAAGGGTTAGTTGGTGAGCAGCCTAAAACAGTGTGGATTCTTGACTACGCGCTACTAGAGCGTATCCACTATTTGCTTGTTGCTGGGTTTGACGTTTACGGTAACTTCGGCCATCAGCTCATGACACGAATGTTTATGGACTTCTTGCGTCTAGAAGGCGAAAGTAACTTTATCTCGTTGTTACCCGCCGATATGCGCCATGAACTTCAATCTAGCTGGTATAAAGATCAAAGCCCGCAGTTGAGTGACTTTTTACAACGAAATGTGAAGCCGTTTAACCAACCAACCAGCGTTCAGTATAAGAGTGACGATCCAAAAACGGAGTTGGTGGAGTTGTTGAGCGAACATGTTTCAGATGTGCTTCTGCCTCGCTACGAAATTCAAGACACGGCTCTTTCTGCGAGTAGTGAAAAGCAACTAAAACGTATTGACCACGTTCGTGGTGAAGGCCTAAAAACCGTTCCGCAAATCACTATGCTTATGGTGAGAAGTCAATCAGGGGAAGATGAACTGTTCACCTTACTTCACAACAATGCACACACAAACATCTCTAGCTTGTTTGATGAAGAAAGTAACCGTGACTTTGCTAACGATGATATGACCATTGTACGCGGCGTTGTGGGAAGCTACCCTGCGGCATTTTTCTCGATCAACGAAAACCAAGTAAAAGATTTTGTCGATCAATTTAGTGCCATCCAAAACGAGTCCGATTACGTTAAGTTATTGGATAATTTTGCGATTCGTAGAAGCTCAGAAAAATTCTGGTCATTTAGCGATCGTTTACACAATTGGTACCGTACAAAACAACCGATCGAATTTGGATTACTTGACTATAATCGTTTTGAGAATCGATGATGATTTAAGGGGGTTCTCATGGGTATCCGAGATAACATTGCCGCTCTTGAACAACAGATTTACGTTGCTTGTTCTGAGGGAGACTACGAAACGGTCAATATGCTTGAGCATCAACTCGAATACTTACGTGGCAAAGTGGAACATCCTTTTGATGATGACCCTTATGCCCTAGACACTCGATTCGAGTGGGAAGATGACATGACCGAATAGAAAAAACCTCCGGAAAGCCGGAGGTTTTTTTATTTTCAATGCTCGATGGATTACTTCGCCATTAACTCATCCAGAGCTTGAATTGATGCAGACACTTGAGAAACTAAATCATCTTTAGTCGCATTATAGGTATCTAGAGGTTGAGGCGCGGCTTCAATTGCTTGGCAAGCGTTCATTAGCGCAGTTAGTCCTAAACTTCCTGCACTGCCCTTTAATTTATGGGCAAGGTTCTTTACTTCTTTACTATCATTGTCCTCAGCAGACGCTTGCAGCTTGCTTAATACATCGGTGCTGGTGGCTCTAAACAGATTAATAATGTGCAACATCTTATCTCTGCCCAAGATTTTCATATCGGACTCAATCACGCTCGGATTAATGATAACCACATCGGGTTCCTTTGTTTTAGGTGCTTGAACGACCTTTAATTGTAGCTCTTGTTCTTGAGGCGAAATTTGATCAAACGGGGTACAGTCGGCATTTTGTGGCAACAACAACGGCTTTCCGTCTAGCGCATCCTGAATCAATGCCGCGAGTGCCTCTTTTGCCAATGGCTTAGGCAAGTATCCGTCAAAACCAGCGGCTAGATAGCGCTCAACTTCTTCCGCAAAAACGTGCGCAGACACTGCAATCATTGGCGTGACGGCAAGCGCTTTATTGGCCGGCTTATCACACTCAATCCGCTTTAAGCGTTGGATCAACTCAGTTCCATCACAATCAGGGAGGTTGATGTCGACCAAAGCGATATCAAAATCTTGTGTGCTGATCAGTTGCTCTGCTTGTGAGCCGTTTTCTGCCATCACGACTTGATGCCCCATGCTTTCTAGAAAACCTTCCGCGACCACTCGGTTGACTTCATTATCTTCTACCAGCAAGACCTTTGCTTTCACTTTGCAACGTGCGGTTGCCACGGTTCCTGTTTCAACAGGTTCGCTTTCCTCTAACGGAATAGAGAACCAGAATCGGCTACCATTTCCCTCTTCGGAATCGACTTCTAAAACACCGCCCATCGCTTCAATGATTCGCTTACTGATAGCAAGTCCAAGCCCCGTGCCTCCAGTTTGGCTCATCCCACCTTCAGCTTGCGTGAAGGCATCAAACAACGTTCTCTGGTATTTTTTGGCAATTCCTATTCCAGTGTCTGATACTTCAAATAGGACTTGCGACTCGTCCTCTGGGTTCAGGCTAACGTAGATATCAATTTCTCCTTCGTCAGTGAACTTAATCGCGTTACCAACAAGATTGTTCAGCACCTGACTGATTCTGGTGACATCCCCTTTCCAGTAGCGACTAACATCACTTTCAATATGGTAGGAGAACAGCAGCTTCTTCTCTTGTGCTCGACTGTTCATTAACTGGAAAGTGTCCTCCACCATTTGGTGTAAATCAAAGCCCATGTGACGAATTTCTAAATGCCCCGCTTCAATCTTGGAGTAATCCAGTACATCATTAAGGATCGCGAGCAACGTTTTACCACTACGATTAATGATTTCCGCATAACGCTTTTGAATTGGGTTGAGGCCTGAGTCAATCAACAAGCGTGCTGTCCCCAACACTCCGTTCATTGGCGTTCTTATCTCATGGCTCATCGTCGCCAAGAATGCCGATTTTGCTCGGCTCGCTTGCTCTGCTTGCTTGCGAGCTTTAGCGTGATTCAAAACCTCTTCATTCAAACGGCGGTTTGCTTGTTTTAACTGCGAAGTGCGCTGCTCAACGAGCTCTTCTAAATGCTCTTTATGCTCCTCAAGCTCTCGCTTGGCTTGAGCTTCACCCTCTGCTACCACTTTTAGTGCTTGCGCGGTATTACGAGCCGTGATGATGGCCTGCCCCATATGCGCCAACTCATCTTTGCCTTTCACTTCCAACTCAACCGCTAAATTACCCTGCGCCACAGACAGCAACGCAGCGGAATATTCAGCTAACCGCTTCACAACAGAAAGGTACACCACACGCCATAAAATCAGCACCAATACAATCAAACCAACAATTGAAATAACGGTTAGAGACCACTGAGCGAATTTCAGTGTGCTGGTCAATTGGTCTACAGCGACGGTAGTGGTTTTGTTTGAATCATCAACCAATTTGTTGACCGTGCCATTAAGCTCTGAGAACAACTCTAATGTCTTTTGCATCAGTTGTTGTGACTGTTCGTTATTCTCGTATTGCTGCATCAGTATAGAAAATACGACCTGACGCTTACCAAGCTCTATGAGCAGTTGGCTCATTTGCTTAGAGCGCGTAGGATCTTCCACAGCGAGTACACGGCGTTGCATGATTTTGAGGTTGCTATCGAAATCACTTTGAACCTGTTGAATTCGCTCAATATTCGTTAATGTCCGAGCCTCTTCAATCTGATTCAACATTTTAAAGGCCAACAAGTGCAGTTCATGCAATCGCTCAGTCAGATCAAGATCGACCTCCACCAGTGCATCTAGCGCCTGATAAACTTGCGATTTTTTATTCGATTCTAATAAGTCATAAATATGCGTGACGTTAGCAACAGCAATGGTGCTTGTATTCTGAACTTGCGTACGAGTTAGTTGTTCTAGCTCTTCACTGAGCAGACGCATTTCTTCAACACGAGTATCTATCTCTTTTGCAAGCCACAGCTTTTTTTCAACCGAAACACCGAGTTCTGCCAAATTGTCGATAACGTTCTGGACGTTATTCTCTAAAGCTTCTAACAATTGAGAATCGAACGACTCACTCCCGAGCTCCTTGATGTGAGTGAGTAAAGACTCGAGCTGTTCGAACAGCACTCGCCCTGACTCCTTTCTTTCCTGCTCGTTTCTTGCGTTCGACAACATTTGTACAGACGAAATAATACGAGTACTCAACTCAGAGACTTGTCTCGCCTCAATCATGGCGGGAATCGCAGAATCCACGACATTTCTTTCGGTTTTGGCAACCAAAGAAAATCCAGACACACCAATAAGTGCCGATAACATGACCAGTATTGCCATCGCAATGAAAGACAACAAAAGTTTACGACCGATGCTTGCAGTTGCTAGCAGCATATTTTCATGACCTTAATGTTCGTGTTCAGCGACATATTACGTTATATTTTGCAGTGTTTACTTAATCTATGCCAACGAACTTCATTTCATGGTTAAAAATCAACACGCATTTCGCACATTTTTCAAACATTCTGCAGCCACTTTAACCCTCGTTGCTTCTTTGCCAGCGGTTGCCGCAGAGAAAATATGTGCAATATACCCTCACCTAAAGGATTCATACTGGTTGTCAGTAAACTATGGAATGGTGTCCGAAGCGAAAAGAGAAGGTGTCGAGCTACGAGTCCTTGAAGCGGGCGGCTACCCAAACAAAACCCGTCAAGAACAACAACTCGCACTGTGTAACCAATGGGGAGCAGATGCGGTTATCCTTGGGACCGTGGACCCACAGGCTTACGAGCATTCACTTAAAAATTGGGTGGGGAATACTCCCGTTTTTGCTACTGTGAACCAACTCGACTTGGATGAAGAACAAAGTGAGTTGCTAAAAGGGACTGTCGGTGTTGACTGGCATTGGATGGGATACGAAGCGGGTCAATATTTGGCAGCTCGCCATCCAAAGGGGTCAGGAAAAACCAACATTGCCTTACTTTTGGGGCCGCGAACTCGTGGTGGTACGAAACCCGTTACTGCCGGATTTTATGAAGCGATACAAGGAAGTGATATCAACATTGTTGACTCATTTTGGGCAGACAACGACAAGGAGTTACAACGTAACCTAGTTCAACGTGTGATCGATATGGGAAATATAGATTACATTGTTGGCAGTGCAGTGGCGATTGAAGCGGCCATCAGTGAGCTGCGCAGTGCCGGCAAAGCCGAGGAGATCGGTTTAGTTTCTGTGTACTTAAGTCATGGTGTATATCGAGGCCTGTTACGTAACAAAGTACTCTTCGCACCAACAGATAAAATGGTGCAGCAAGGTCGGCTTTCCGTGATGCAAGCAACGCATTACTTAAGAGGTGAAGCTTATGACAAACATGCCTCACCAACCATCAAACCACTGACTCCGAAGACGCTTCATGACGACACGATCGAAGAATCGTTATCTCCGTCAGAATATAGGCCGACATTCCGTGTTAAGGCTGTTGATTGAAAGACCAAAAACGTGTTCTATTGAGTCACAACAATTTTAAAATCATACAAACGGAAACATCTTGATGCAAAAAACCATTCGTACCATGCCAACCCATAAACATGTGGCTTTGGTTGCTCACGACAACTGCAAACCTGAGCTACTTCGCTGGGTAAAAGAAAACAAAGAAAAGCTACAGAGTCACTTCCTTTACGCAACTGGCACGACAGGACACATGCTGAGTAAAGAAACTGGACTTGCGATCAAGAGCATGATCAGTGGTCCGATGGGCGGTGATCAACAACTAGGCGCTCTCATTTCAGAAGGCAAAATCGACGTTCTCGTTTTCTTTTGGGATCCACTGAATGCCGTACCTCACGACCCAGATGTTAAAGCGCTTCTTCGTATTGCTAGTGTTTGGAATATTCCTGTAGCAACGAACCGAGCCACCGCTAAGTTCCTGTTTAACTCCCCTCTTCTTGAGCAAGAAGTAGACATCGAAGTACCGGATTACGAAGCCTATCTTGCTGAGCGCATGTAAGCTTTGATGCCAACCAAATAAAGCAAGGGCGATACCAAGTATCGCCCTTGCTGTTTTTAACATTCTAAACGTTGCATTTAACGGGAAGTCACTATGGGATAGTCACCATTAACGAGCTCTTGAACGAATGCAGATCCCGCACCAGTATGCGTGATCCAAACCTTCTCTTTCGCACGTGTAATCGCCACGTAAAATAGCCTGCGCTCTTCTGCGTAAGGGAATTTGTCTTTGGACTCCGTCAACGCACCATCAATGTGAATTTGCTTCTTCTTAGCGGGGAATTGCCCCTCATCCACAGAAAGAATAATCACAAAGTCAGCTTCGCGTCCTTTACTCGCATGGCAAGTCATAAAGCGAATATCGAGATTAGGGAAACGTCGCAACCAATCGTCGAACAAATCGGGCTTATGATAATGGTTACGTCCTAGCAATAAAACTGACTTGGTTTGCTTGGCTTGTTGATTCAAGTGATCCAAGATCTTTTCCACTTGATTGCTCGGCGCGGTATGTACGCTCTTCTGCTTGCGTTGTTTGTGGCTGTTTAGTGTTTTCGGCAACTGCGATGGGTTTTGCTGCACGAATGTATTCGCTACATCACCAATCTGATTGTTGAAACGATAAGTTGTATCTAAGTGATGAACGGTAGAGTGAGCAAAGCGTTCTTTAAAGCCAGTGATAAGATCTACATCCGCTCCTGCAAACTGATAGATCGCTTGCCAATCGTCGCCAACAGCAAATAACGTGGCACCTGCTTGTTTCTGAGTGGATTCACACAGTGCTTCAATCAATGCCAGACGATCTGGAGAGATATCTTGATACTCATCGACCATAATAAAGCGCCATGGCGAGACAAACTTCCCTTTATTCACATAATCTGTCGCACGACTGATCATGGTTGGGAAATCCACTTGGTTGCTTTCTTTAAGCATTTTCTGCCACGCTGTAAAACATGGCCAGCATAAGGCGAGTTCACTATTTAAACGCGTATAGTCTTGGTGGTTTACGAGCTTTTCTTGTACTTGCTTTTTGGTCAACCCTACCGCCGCTAAATGAGACAGCTGCGAATCTAGCCAAGCGATCAGTTTTGGATTTTCTGAATGGCTTCCTAACTCATCATCCCCTTTTAGGTACGCAATCGGCCATTTGTCTAAATGTTTTTGCCAACGTTTAAAGTTGGTGGGTGTCATCCAATGTTTTTTCAACCAGTCTACACACCATGCCGTTCGTTGATTTTCGTCCAACGCTAAAGGGCTAATTTCGACAGGTTGCTGTTCGACTTGTTTAAGAATATACAAGCCCAACTGATGGAATGTGTTGACGCGCACACCGTCTGCCGCCATGCCCACTTTATCTACTAAGCGTTCTTTCATTTCAGTCGCCGCATCACGACCGAACGCTAACATGAGAAGCTCTTCTGCTTGAGCCTGATGGCTTTGCAACAAATAGGCAACTCGTGCGGTTAAAACGCTGGTTTTGCCCGAGCCGGCACCAGCAAGAACTAAGTTGTGGTCGTCGTTGAGTAATACCGCATATTGCTGGGATAAATTCAAAGGAGAGGATTCAATTTGATTAAACAGCACTTCCCAATTTGGACGTTCTGCTTCTAGCCAATCGCGATTACGCTCACCAAGCGCCTCAGAGGTATCAATGAGCCAAGGCTCTATTTGCGACATACGATTCGGCATTCGCATTTTGGCTTCTTCTAGGGTGGTTTTCATCTCGCTTAACTCTTGGTTAAGACTTTCAACCCAGGAGACCACTTGAGAATGCGATAAGTAAGCAGGCAAGTGCTTTAGTTTGTAAAGCTCTTCTTCCCACTTAGGTAGATACTCAGCCAGTTTTCGGCACTGAGTGTTGTGCCACTCTTGATATTGACGAACGGCCTCAAGCGCGAACTTTCGGCATTGTGGCCACGGTAAACCTTGGACTAGCCAGCTTTGTTGTTTGCCTTCGTGTTCATGAGCAAAAAACTGTAAAGAGCTCCATAATAACCCACGCTTTACGCTAACTTTGCCATTCCAGATCGTAAAAGGAATATGTTCTTCACTGCCTATCGAGCTTAATAAAACACTGTTCTCTTTTATTTCGACGTGATGGTACTCATTTTGAATAAAAAACTGTGCTTTGCTAGTGGCAGTAAGCTGCATGAAACGTGCGCCTTTTAGTTTAGAAGTTGTCGATTTATATCATTTTAAGGCGCTAAATTGTAGCAACGGCGAGCTCCTAAGTAAGCTTCTTCTTCTATTCTTTAATAAAATTCACATTACTGTCGATTTAATAACCTAAAGCTGAGGTTATTTGAAGCTGGCTTTACAATCCTCAATACATGACCTGGCAGCTTTAATATAAGTCAATGACATCCCTGCTGATTTTATCAGCAACCACGAATTTTTCTTAAAGTAAATCATAAACGCGCTATAGTGGGTCTGGTAGTATTCCCCCTGTTCTTCATCGGAAACATAAGGCGCATTGTGCAAGCAACTTCTAAATTTCGGCTATATTGGGCAAACAAGACGATAAATTACAGCGTTCTTATCCTCATTACCTTACTGGGTGTGGTTATCCCAACTTGGTACTTCGAGCAAAACACGCTGATAACGCCATTAATATTAGGCGTTATTGCTGCTGCTTTGGCTGAAAGTGATGACAGTTTCACTGGACGCATCAAGGCTCTGATTCTCACCTTTCTCTGTTTTGCGCTTGCTGCTTTTTCAATTGAAATCTTGTTCGATACCCCATGGGCGTTTGCGTTGGGATTATTTATCTCAACCTTCGGCTTCATCATTCTTGGGGCGATAGGTCCTAAGTACGCGAGTATTGCTTTTGGTTCGTTGCTGATCGCTATTTATACTATGCTTGGCGCACATGAAAGCACCAACATTTGGTTTCAGCCACTACTGCTTTTGACTGGTGCCGCCTGGTATTACTTCATGTCCATGATTTGGCAGATATTTTGGCCTCTTCAACCGGTGCAACAAAGCTTAGCCAATGTGTTCTTCCAAATGGCGAATTATCTTGATGCGAAAGCCAAGCTTTTTCACCCTGTGACCAACTTGACGCCACAACCGCTGCGGATTGAAGCTGCAAAATGCAATGCTGCCACGGTTACGGCACTAAACGCTTGTAAAACCACATTACTTAACCGATCGAAACGGGGTCACATTGATGGGCCTAGTGACCGATTTTTAAATATTTATTTCATCGCTCAAGACATTCACGAACGCGTCAGTTCTAGCCATTATCGCTATCAGGATTTAGCGACCGAATTTGAACGTTCTGATGTGCTGTTTCGTTTTAAATATCTTTTGGAGTCTCAAGCCCAAGCGTGTCGTGATATTGCACTAGCCATTCAGCTAGGAAATGAATACTCCCATACCGATCAATCTATTCTGGCATTAGCTGAAGTACAAAACTCTCTTGCTTATCTAGAAGAACAAAAGCAAGGGCACTGGAAACGTCTGCTGATGCAGTTAACATATTTATTCAATAACTTAGCGACGGTAGAAAAACAACTTAATAACATTAACAACCCAGATGTTGAAGGCCTCGAAGAAGATACCCTCGCCGATACCAACCCACACACGCTAAAAGCGATGTGGCAGCGTATATCAGCAAATTTACACAAAGATTCGATGCTGTTTCGGCATGCATTACGTATGTCAATTGCCTTAACGATTGGCTATGGAATCATTCAAATATTCAACATCGACCGAGGTTACTGGATACTCTTAACCACTTTATTCGTATGCCAACCGAACTACAGTGCCACTCGCCAAAAATTGACGGCGCGAGTAATAGGTACATTAGCTGGTTTGTTGATTGGTGTACCATTGCTGACTTTTTTCCCTTCTCAAGAAAGCCAGTTAGTATTTATCGTTATCTCTGGTGTGATGTTTTTCGCCTTCCGGATGAACAACTATGGGTACGCGACTGGTTTTATTACACTGCTCGTCCTCTTCTTATTTAATCAACTAGGTGAAGGTTACGCAGTTGTCCTTCCTCGACTAGCAGATACCCTCATCGGGTGTGTGCTTGCAGTAGGAGCTGTATTAGTTATTTTGCCCGACTGGCAGTCGAGAAGGCTTCACAAAGTTATGTCGGATGCGATAGAGGCGAACAAGCAGTATCTCGATCAGATCATTGGTCAGTATAGAATCGGCAAGAAAGACAATTTGAGTTACCGTATCGCTCGCCGCCAGGCCCACAATAATGATGCCTCACTCTCTTCTGCGATTAGTACGATGCTGGCGGAGCCTGGCAAATATCGCGCAGCTGTTGATGAAAGTTTTCGCTTCCTAACGTTAAATCACGCAATGTTGAACTATATTTCTGCATTAGGCGCGCACAGAACTCGCATCGAAGATGAGTCAATTCATAAACTCGTTTTAGATGCTCACCGTTGTATTCATCAGCATCTGGATGTACTTCATAAACAGCTTCACCAGCATTGTGAGGAGTGTGACCTATCTAATATTGATGATGCTGGACTCGAGCAACGCTTAAACGAATGGCGCGATGAAGACGACAGCTCTGCCCGCATGGTATTGCAGCAACTTCATCTTATCTATCGCATGCTCCCAGAGCTTCATTCACTTGCTAGTAAGTTTGCCGTCAGGGTAAGTTAGTAACATTCAAACCATATGTAAGAGGGAAGCGCTATATCGCTTCCCTTTTTCTTTTTACGCTTCCATCTACCCCAAAGTGGGTAATTATGTACCTTCTTAGGAAAAATCTGACGTATCACTTAACACACCTTGACAATATTCGGACAAAAAGCAATCGATCAAATTCTAATCTATTTTGGTTGAATAAATATGTTGTATCCAAAGGATGAAGAATTTCGGGCAACGACGGATAAACCGAATCACGACGAAGGTATTGAGATGAACGCACAACAATTTAATGAACTTAAACAAAAGCTCAGTGATTTAACGGCAAGTCAGTTAAAGTCATTACAAGGTGAGATCAGCGTGAAACTAAATAAAGCGCAAAAACCGGTTCTATCTGGTGAAGAAAGAGAAATGCTTGCCAAACTGTTTGCCTAATCAAGTCATTGATATAAAACACTTGAACGTTTTATAAACTCCACCTATGCTCTCACTATCATAATGTTGGGAGTAGTGATATGCCTGTATCGGGAATTCAATCTGGATACCACATCGTTCAGATGTCACAACAAATGGCCGAGAAAGCTGCACATGGCATTAGCAATAATGTAAGTAAGGTAAAAGAAGAGCTTTCTGATCACAACATCGATTTAGCTGCGGTTGCGGATGTCGCAATAACAGCCTCAACACCTAGCCTTCCCTCTCAAAAAGTTGAATCTCTCATCAACCTCGCACAAGCCGCTGGTTATAGCCGAGTTGGCGCGTCTGTCATAGAGAAAAACAATGAAATCATTGGCAGCTTGCTAGACATCCACGTTTAGGCGATTTAACGTCAAATTATCGCTATTTTAATTTCCAACTATCACTATAACGTCGTAACAAGATAACCCCTTTGCTTCGCACTTTATTTCTATTTCGATTCAAATACTCCTGTTTAAAATCAAGCTTTCCCGAAAAAAATGGGCGGCTTATCAGAGCCGCCCATTTTTGTGTTGTATACAGGTTTATCCGTTATCAATAACACCGTTGTTGAGCAATGACTCTACAATCTCGTTGGAGCTAAGACCGTTGAAGTCGATTGAAGTACCTAAGTTTTCCACGACAATAGTCTGTTGAACATTTGCATCCGTCGTAATGTTCAGAGAAACACTTTCCGTCGATGCATCGTAGTCTGCCGAAATGTGACCAAGCAGATCATCCATGTCGATCATTGAGTTATTGAGATCAGAGATAACTTCACGTAAATCGATACTGTCTTCGTTAACAGTGAAGTCAGTAATGGTATCCACTGCCCCTTCATCAACGGAATCTACCGTCCACTTGAAGATATCGCTGCCGTCTCCACCCGTTAAGATATCTGAGCCTAAGCCACCGATAAGCACGTCATCACCATCACCACCCAGAATAACGTCGTCACCGTCTCCACCAATCAAGTTGGTACCTGTGTCTCCGCTGACTAAATAGCTGTCGTCCACTGCGGTTGACTGGTCAATATCGTCGCTATCACTACTCACATCCAAACTAATTTGGACAGGTGAAGACTGCGCTTCATCGCCATTAGATTCCGTTGATATCGCCGTAAGCGAAATATCGTAAGAACCGACATCAATACCACTGTTAGTATCTGTTGCGACAATTTCTAGCGTATCAATTTCATCGCTTGGTACTGTCCAAGTGGTACCATCGAAGCTAATGCCTGATGGAGAAACGCCACTTGTTACCTCAGCACTAGCTGGTACGCCCGTTAGCTCCAAAGACAGCACCTCGTCAACATCAGTAAGCGCCGCCATGATTCCGACAATCGCTAAACCTTGACTGCTCGCGGTTTGGCTAGCCGCAATTTGACGAATGTAATTAAACTGAGGATTGATACTCAATGTAGGTGCATCAGCTACAGGTGTCACATTGATAGTGAAGTCTTGATTCGCCTCCAATGCGGTACCCGATGCATTTGCGAAGTACACGCCGTTGTCTTCGACTTTCACCGATAAAGTGATTGAAGCTGCGTTGACATCTCCTGCATCCACAAATACACCCTCAGAAGCGTCTGTTGCTCCAAGAACGGAGTTAATATTATCTGGTGTGCCCATTAGGGTTATTTCACCAGCCATCCCCGCCCCAACAGTCACACCACTACCTGCTGGCGGCTCGACACGAAGGTCGCCCTCGGTAACTGTAAGAGTCACGGTCATGCTTTCATTTGCTTGTGCGCCCGCAAAGTCGACGTCACTCACACTAATACCCGTTACTTTCTGGCCATCAGCTTCATTGATCGTATCCGTTACCGACGCTGCAGTGATTTCAGGTGCGTCATTGGTAGCTTCAACATTCAACACTGCTGTGCCCGCGATTGTAATTGGGTCTGGAGCGCCGTTAGTGGTTCCGTCATCTGTGATTTCATAAGTGAAATTAACGTCACCAAAGAAATCTGCTGCGGGTTCAAACGTCCACTCTGTCGCACTCACTTGAGTCAACGTGCCGGAAGTTGGGTCCACTAACGCAACATTATCGACGGTCAAGTTGTCTGACTCAGGATCACTTGCGTTGCTCAGCAACTCAGTAGCCGTAATAGTTACCGAACCACCATCTTCTTCCGTACTACTCAACGTTACCTCTGATGTTACCGGTGCATCGTTCACCTCAGTGACTTCGAAGGTCGCCGTTCCTGACACCGTTTGAGGATCAGAAACACCGTTCGTTGTACCGTTGTCGGTAATGTCGTAGGTCAGATCGACCTTGCCGTTGTAGCCAGGCGCAGGAGTAAATGCCCATGTACCTGTTACGTTTTCGAAATCCAATGTGCCGCTGCTTGGGTCAACCAACTGGACATTACTCACCATCAAGGTGTCGTTTTCAATGTCAGAAGCATTCGCTAACAAATCAGCTTGGGTAATTTCAACCGCCGTACTGTCTTCTGCGATATCAGAAAGTACCACTTCAGACGTCGTTGGAGCATCATTGACTTCCGTTACGTTGAACGATGCGCTGCCGTTAACCGATTTAGGATCGGATGCACCACTTGTCGTGCCATCATCTGTAATGGTGTACGTGATTTCAACTGGACCGTTGTAATCTGGTGCTGGGGTAAATTCCCACTCTCCCGTACCACTGTTGAAAGTAATGCTACCCGAATTCGGATCCGTTAACTGAACATTGCTGACCGTGAGGTTATCGTTCTCTACGTCTGTCGCATTCGCAATAAGATCCGCTTCAGAGATGGAGAACACACCACTATCTTCTTCAATATCCGGTAGCGTCACTGGCGTAGTTTCTGGGGTATCATTCACCGCTGTCACTTCAATATTGAAGCTGCTGCTGTTGGTATTTAGGGTGTCATCTACCCCACCAATTACGATACCTTCATTACCTTGGTCATCGACTGTCACGTCCACCTGAACGTCACCAAAGAAGTTCAGGTCTGGATTAAACTCAATCAGACCGTCTGCAATGGCATTGTTTAGATCGGCCACTGTACCTTTCAGTTCAACGGAGTCCGTACCATCACCGCTCACGGTTAGGTTGTAAGTAGCGATGAGCGTTGGATTAAGCTCCAAGATACCGCTGTCGACGTTCACATTGAGTACATATTCAGCATTCGGATCATCGAGTACGGCATCAATATCGGTAATGCTGAAACCATCAAGCAGCATTGGCGTATCTTCTGGTGTTTCCACATCCACGGTATTGACGAACTCTGGACGATCGTTCACTGCTTCAACATCAACAGTGACATCAAACTCCTCTGCGGAGCCCAAGCTTTGACTGCCATCGAGCCCAGTATCAACGGCTTGCACTTTGAAATGCAGCGAACCATCCCATGAGTTATCGTTGCGATCCCCAGAATTAAACACCACTTGATCCAAGTCTTGAGCATTGATTTCTAAGACAAAAATGCCGCCGCCTTGGTCAGTAAACACTGTCCCATCAGGTAATGAAACACTCGCCCCATCAGGGACATTGGAGACCTCAACTCTCAGCGTCTCTGGATCATTTTCCTGGTAGTTTGCACCATCTCCGATGGACTCTTTGTTATCAACCACTAACGCATTTACATTAATAACAATGTCTTCGCCCTCATTACCTGCAGCCGAAGTATCGGGATTCACATCAACATCATCACCAATAGGATTGACAATAAGCGTAAAGTTGTTGTTTCGTTCCGTTGGAACTTGTAGCAACTCCTCTTGAATGAAGACCGTAATACCTATCTCAGCCTCGCCACTAAAGTGTTTTGGCGGTTTAATTTGGATGTCACTCAGGTCAATGGACGTCTGAGTGAGATCTTTTAGTTGAATACTCCATTCGCCCCCACCGTTGTTCTTAACAACATAATCAGAGGAATTGGATTTAACGATAAAGTCATCAGGAAGCCCCGTTAACTTGAGTGAAACGAAACTCTCAGAACCGTCATTATCGTTCAGGCTGATCGAAACACCAGAGCCCGATTGATTCAGCGAAATTAAAGTATCTTCGTCACCAATCACCGTGATTGGCTGCGTCGGATCGGCACCTGTAATGGTAATGTCATCAACGACTGGCGTAACTTCAAATGTGACATCGTCAGTGAAGGTTCTCACATCTATATTATCGCCAGAGTTATTCAAGATAGACTGATCAAACACAGCTTCATCAGTAATTTCTCCCTCGATATTAATCTTGACGGTATTTTGGCCACCACCTACGGGGTAATTTTCTTTTGGCTTAAACAGAACATTGTCAAGCGCACCAGCTAAAATCTCAGCTTCATTAAACTCAATACTGGTTCCTAAGCTGTTACCATTGGCATCAACAAACTCACCTAATGTTGTGTCATCAAGCTCTAACTTGATGTTCGTTAGTGTTTCTCGACCACCTTGAGTGTTGTTAAATTGATCGGCAAAATCAACACTCAAGTTAAGTTGGATTAAGCCATCTTCGTAACCAACACCATCCGCCGTGGGAACGTCGTTATTTAGATCAGTTACAGGTTGTTTGTTTGCATCCAAGCCGAAAGTACCGACGATATCTACTCTTACATTTGGTGTGACATCGCTATCCAACGGCTGATCCCCGGCTGAACTCGGAACGTCTGCAACCGGTAAAACCTGAACTGGAAACTGGACATTATTTTCTTTTTCATCACCGGACTCAGTGTCTTTAGTGACAAACCGAATTGGTAATTCGAAATCACCTGCGTAATCTTCTGCCAAGTGCATCGTCAAGCCATCAAGGCCAGTAATATTTCCACTCGCATCGATATGGGCTTGGAACACGTATTTACCATTGACAAAATCAACATCCGTCCCCGTGATCACCAAACCAGGAGGAATGCCAGGAGCTGTCGGGTCGACGATAATAGTTAAGACATCTTCCACACCATCTGCATTAATCGCATCGACTTTCGACGTCAACTGAGCACCAAGGTTAATAGAATTGTCTTCCAACGCTTGAATTTGGACATCATCAGCCACCTGAATCTCTGCCGCTACACTCATTTTCGGTGTGAGGACGGTTGGAAACTCTAGTGTCACATCCGTTTGACGCACGACCGTCGCATCTTTTTCGTTGCCCAAATCTTCGCCCAAATCATTTACTTCTGCGTAAATGGTTAAGCCAATTTGAGAGAGACCACCGTTATCGCCATCGTCACTGTCATCGTTTGGTGTTAAATCAAGTCCAGACGGCGCTTTAATTGAGAAGTTGTCTTCATTGGTTACTGTCCAACGACCTCCACCTTCATTTAGTGCACCGACGATAACCAATTGGTTGAGGATCTCAGGGTCCACATTGTGAAATTGAACAACAAGTTGAGTCACCACTTCATCTGAAGACACATCAAACTCTTGATATTTAATGATATGAGCACCAGATTCGCCCCCCATAGAAGTGTTGATCGTAAAGTCAATGTTACCTTGATCGTCTGACTTCACGATATCGGTAGCACCACCACCACTTTCAGTGACAAGCAGACGGGTTTGGTCATCTATTGCCCCCGTTTTATCCTCTGGCTCAACGATTGGATTAACTTGGACATTCACCGTACCATTGATGGTTTTCTCAGCGATACCTTCACCGGGATTCGAAGCGTCAACATATTCATGGTCAATCTCTTTCACAGTGACGGTCGTGGTCAAGTCAAAGTCAGTACTTGAATCCTGCTCCAACTGGACTTGAACATAGCCACTTTGAGAGATTTTAGCGGAAAAATCTTGCTCTGATTCACCGGCTTGCGGTGAAAGCGTTAGTGTTCCAGAAACAAGCGTTTGTGCCACACCATCTACATAGACCGTGCTGCCTGGAGGAAATCCAGAGATGGTTACATCACTAAAGAATTCATCGGTATCAGGGCTTTGTACGAGCGTCGGTTTCCAATCGATGTCAAAGCGCGTATCTTCATCTCCCTCAGATCGAACAACGTAGTTATCTTGAGCGTCAATAACGGGTTCGACCTTGATCCTTACCTCTCTTTCAATCACACGACTATGACCATCATTTTCGGTAACAATGATCGTCCCTGTAATCGCAATGTTTTCGGTTGAAGAGGCTTCTGGAATAATTTGAATACCGGAATTAAAATTCAGCCCAGTGATGTTTGCTTCGTAAATCGGTTGACCGTTACCATCATAGCCAACAAAGGTGAGGTCAACGCTTGAACCGTCTGAATCTACGACACGAACACCATCGGGGATGTTGGACAGGATAACAGTAATGGCTTCTGAATCATCCAGAGGTCTATCGGCAACTTCACCTGATACAACCGAGAAGTTGAGGTTTACAACACCATTCTCTTCAATAGTCGTCTCTATCCCGGCCACATCTCCGTCTACGAATCGGTTCCAAACGTTCCCCGCGTCAATTAATACCGTGTCTGGTATGTCAGCAACACCTTTTACACCAACGATGACAGTCTTACTGCCCAGTGACAACACATCTTCTGTCGTACCGGTAGACAATGATGCTGTGTCTTTCACAATGCCTTCGACATTGAAAGTAAAGTCATCATTGCTGTGCAACGGAGGAAGAACTTCGACGTTCGCTAATTCAGACTCTGGCACTTCGTAATAAAGTACATTGCCGCCTGAGTCGGTCACTTCTACTATCTGACTTGGGTTTGCTGAGTCCAGCCACACCAAAGTAACCCCATCAATTGAGAAGTTAGAAATGCGCACAAATAACGCTTCAGAACCATCTAAGTCCGCTGATGGTTTCATGGTGATCACTTCACTTAATTGGAGTGGGTCGTGATCAGTGACAGGGTCTACCGTATTTTGAGTTCGAGCATTATCCTCAAACACATTAATTCGGTTTACAGTAAAACTACCTTTATCCGCAACTGGGTTTACATCAATAATGATGGTTTCGGTTTCTGAGCGAGCGGTATCTTTCCCAAGCAGTGGATTGTTGTTTTCCGTCGTAATAGCGGTGACATCAATTCTGATTTCGCCCGAGAAGTTATCTATCGGATCAACTTGAACTTCATCAATTCGGCTTGCATCCACCAGATAAACACCACTGGATTTTGGTATCGCACTACCATCTGAATAGACTAACTCTGCGTTACCTTCTCCTTGTGTAAAGACAAGCTCGTACACAATGCCTTCAGGGTTACTAGTGTCTTGGGTTTCAGCCGTGATGTTAAGTGCGACATTGTTTCCATCTTCATCAACCGAGTAGTTAAATTCGCTGCTTGCCGTCCACGTTGCAATATCTGCAACGGCAGCAACTTCAATGTCTAAACGACCATTAATCGTATGATCTGGCGTACCATTGTTAAGAATTTCCACGCGGATACGAGGATCGATACCAGAAGGATCGGTTGATGTATGACGATCTGGTACGAAGTACAAGTTATCTAGCGAGACAAGCTCACCATTGAATGACTGCTCAACATTTGATGCGTCGAGAACAACCGTATTGCCCACAGATGTTAATTCAATGTAGTTGCCACTGCCGTCTCTGTAGTAGAACGTACCGTTGTGAGTATCAGCATCTCGAATAGTGATGTCACCTAAGCTCTCGTTACGGTCGATATCGTGTAAATTGATAACCAAGTCGACTTTCGCAGGGCTAACATCCAGCGTCGACAAGTTGTCCTGAGTATTTGCAGAGTCAACGCCCACAACGACACCATCACGCCCTTGGTCTTCGAACGCAGTAACGGTAGACGTGTCAATTTGCGCATTGCGGTCTCTTATCGAGATATCCACATCGGCATCTGCGATATCGCCATCACCATCGGTTGCAACAACGTTGATGGTGAAATCAATCGAGTCGGTTTCGGTATGGTCAAGGTCGTCATTCGGACGGAATGACACACTGCCATCGGTTCGAACAACCAAACGACCGATTTCAGTATCCACTCCGTCAAGAACCTTGTGAACAAATACGACTTGGTCGCTGCCGTTCAAATCGACAGAATCAGAATCAACACCGTTTTGCTTAAAGTAAATGCCTGAATCATCAGCCGAGAATGAAGTCACTTGTGCGCCGTCAGCACCAAGGTCATCATCCCCCTCTACAGGGTCTCGGAATAAACGAACCGTGCGGCTGCCTTGCCCCTCAACACGCGAAATAGATGCATCGTGCAAGGTTGGAACATCATCGGTAATCGTCACTGGTAAGTTAATACCTGCCGTATCACCATCGACATCGGTCGCAAAGACTGGGAGATCAAGTATGAGTGTATCTTCGCCTTGAGTTGAGTGATCTAGCGCACCCTCAAGCGTAAACTTGTAAGAGCCGTCAGCGTTCAAAACTAGTGTGAACACTGAGTTACCATCAGGTGTTTGACCTTGATAAGTAAAGTTGTTGTTGCTTACCGCGGTTTGAACTAACGTCACCGCAAAACCACCTGAAGTTACTCCTGGTATCGGGTTAGAAGTAAGATCCAGCTGATAAGAGACAACGGTATCTGCCCCTTCCACCGTATCGAAATTGCCCGTTGCTTCTAGGCTGTCTTTGTTGGTTGCCTGAGAGCCGTTGGCAAGGTCATCCTCATCAACAGCCAAAGCATCTGCTGATTTAATTTCGGGAATGTCATCAACTACGGTAATTGGAAGATTCAGTGATGATGACGTGTCACCATCAAAGTCTGTTACTGTAATTGGAATATCAATGACAAGGTTGTTTTCACCTTGAACAGCGTCATGGTCGATTGGTCCCAACAGCTCAAATTGGTAGCTGTCATTATTCGCATCAAGAGACAGCGTGAAGATCTTAGTTGATGTGCCAGTAATAACCGCTTCGTAACTGGTTATTCCACCATTCGTGCTTACTAGATTCAACTCGATGCTGCTGCCGTTCGACGTTAAACCAGACACGACTGCATCGAGGTCTGAAACTTGGTAGCTGACAATCTTGTCTGCACCAGCAACGACCTCAAATCCGCCGTTCAATACCGTTGAATCACTACTTGTCATGTCAGAGCCACCGGAAAGATCATCTTCATCAACGGTTTGTTGGCTAGAGTCTGTCACTTTCACAATAGCTGGGACATCGTCCACCACGGTGATCGGCAAGGTGATGTTATTGGACACATCGCCATCAAAATCAGTCGCGTTGACTGGGAAGTTAATGACCAACGAGTTTTCATCGTTACCCGCAGGATGATCAAGTGCACCCAACAGTTCAAATTCATAACTGTCTGCTGAACCATTTAGCGTCAGTTTAAAGACGGTGTCCGTCGTACCTTGTACATAAGCTCGGTACTCAATCACACCGTTTGAATTTGAAAACTCAACCAACTCAAGCGGTTGACCACCTGAGGTAAGGCCAGAAACAGGCGATGTTAAACTATCCAACTGGAAGCTAACGATAGAGTCGGCACCATCAGTAACGTCAAAGTTGCCACCAATGATATTGGATTCTGGCGTGTCGTCCGAACCTTGGCTTGGAATATCATCCTCATCCACAGACAAGGTACTACCAGAGCTAATAGCATCAATGGTTGGTTTGTCATCTACGATCGTAACTGGCAAGGTCGCAGTGATGGTATCGTTGTCGCCATCCGTGATCTTCACAGGTAGATTCAACAAAATCTCATCAGAGTTAACCGCGTGATCTAACTGACCAAATAACTCAAAGTCGTATTTACCATCTTGATGAAGTGTCAACGTGAAGACCGTCACTCCACCCGGAGTTTGTCCCACGTAAACACGCGCGTCAGCAGTTGAAGCGCCAACGTCTTGAGAAAGTGTTACCTCTTCTCCACCCGATTTCAGGTTCGGAATAGGATTTGAGCTCAGATCCAATTCGAAAGCATCAATACCATCTGCGCTAGTGACTTCGAATTCACCTGATACCGTTAACGGCTCTTTAGTGCCATCAGAACCAAGAGGTAAGTCATCTTCGTCGACACGTAGACTTTCAATATTGGTAACAACTGGAACATCGTCCACAACGGTAATTGGCAATGTGAAGGCTGGTGAAGTATCACCATCATTATCTGTCGCCGTCACAGGGAGGTTAATAACAATCTCGTTTTGCTGATTACCATCTGGATGATCAAGCGGCTTCTGTAAATCGAACTCGTAGGTGTTGTTCGTTGCATCCAACGTCAGTTCGAAAACCACTTCAGCAGGATTGCCAGCGGCACCTTGGTATACGTTCACGCCGTTTGCGCTAGAAGACAGAACTAAGGTGATAGCGTCACCATCTGAAGTCAGTGACGCAACTGGCGTGGTCAGGTCACTCAGCTGAATAGAAGCAACTTGGTCAGCACCTTCGGTGATATCAAAAGTACCTGAAATAACAGTATCTTCTGCACTTGCAGCATCCGTACCTGCTGGTAGGTCATCTTCATCAACGGTTTGTTCGCTGCCTGCTAGCAAACCATCAATGGTCGGAACATCATCCACAACCGTAATTGGTAAGGTGATGTTGTTCGACACGTCTCCATCAAAGTCAGTCGCGTTTATCGGTAAATTTATGATCAGTTCATTCTGGCCATCAGCATTTGGATGATCGAGAGGAGCGAGCAAATCGAACGTGTAGCTGTCATCAGAGGCATCGAGGGTTACACGGAATACTGGTGTCGTCGTGCCATCAATACGAGCTTCGTAAACTGAAACGCCACCTGCGTTTGATACTTCAACCATAACCAGAGATTGACCACCAGAGGTCAGGCCTTGTACTGGCGTCGTTAGGTCAGAAACGCTGTACTCGACAATGCCATCAGAACCATCAGTCGCGATGAAGTTACCGGCAATGCTGTTCGACTGTGTACCATCAGATCCGATTGTTGGGATATCATCCTCATCAACCGTTTGCACACTTGTTGCTTCGATTCCACCAAGTGTCGGCTTGTCATCAACGATCTTGACAGGAATTGTCTCAGCAGAGGTATCGCCATCAAAGTCTGTTGCGATGATTGGGAAGTTCAGTGTCAACTCATCACTATCTACTGCGTGGTCGATTGGACCTTCAAGCGTGAAGTTGTAACTACCATCAGTATTCACTATCAGAGTAAAGACCGCTTCAGTACCCGCTGTCGCCTCGTAAGTAAAGCTGCCATCACCATTTGCGGTTTCCGTCAGTGTGACTGCCACGCCTTGTGATGTAAGGCCAGCCACTGGTGTTGCAGACGCGTCAAGCTGATAACTTACCACTCGGTCCGAGCCTTGTGTGGTAGTGAAGTTGCCATCGATTGAAATCGGGCCAGTCTGATCTGAACCAATCGTGCCTAGGTCATCTTCATCAACGGTAATCGCATCGACATCGGTAATGGTCGGCTTATCATCCACAATGGT